>JAFDIX010000503.1 GCA_019307805.1 Deltaproteobacteria bacterium
TGTTTGATGACATCAACCGTCCTGTCCACAAAATACAGCCATCCCGCCTCGTCCATGCGGACAATATCCGCTGATTTGTACCAGAGTTCTCCATCGATTTCCACAAACGCCTCAGCCGTTTCTTCCGGTTTATTCCAGTATGAACGAATCATTTCCGCAGAAGTTACGATCATCTCCCCGGGGGTTCCGACCGGTACTTGCTGAAGCGTATTTTGGTCTACAATCCTGACTTTTTTGCTGGGAAGCACTCTGCCAACTGTCTTTGAGGGAAAATCTTCCCCTGCAAAAACCATGGCGACCCCCCCGCATGTTTCCGTGGCGCCGAAGCCCTGGCTCAGTGGGAAATTGAACCTAGTCAACCAGCGGTTGGCTACCTCTTGAGGTAGGACATCCCCTCCGCAAAAACAATATTTAAGAGAGCTTAAGTCGTATTGGTCTAGCCGGGTATGTTCGAGAATCATTCGATAGAAAGCAGGCACACCGATGAGGCTTTTCACCTTTAGCCTCTGTATAGAATCGAATATGACGTCCAGATTCACTTTTGGATCAAGGAGGAGCGTACCACCCCCGGTAATAATATTGGCCAGGCCCAGGGACTGGCCCAAAACATGGAACATGGGTGCGGACCCGTATGTCACATCCTCCTCGGGAGAGACCTTCCCTCTTATCGGATTTTCGGTCTGCTCCCAAGCTGCGGCGAGAAAGATACTGTGTGTAATCGGGACGCCTTTGGGGTGTTTCGTGGTTCCGCCTGTGTAGAGGATTTGCGCCAACCTATCCTTATCAGGAACGACTCCCATCCTTGAAGGTGAGCTGTCTCGGGTTAATCTTGAAAAACTGTAAATATTTGCTCCTTTGGTAATCTTGGCCTTAGGTATTTTACCGGAAAGGCGCCCGATAAGCCGTTTATGGAAGGGAAGCATATCCAGGAGATCCGTAGTAATAACATCTCTAATGGGGGACTTGTTAAGTATCTCTTTGATGTATCCGAAGTTTCCATTCAGGCATACTACCGCTTGAGCCCCACTGTCATTGGCAATGTATTCCAGATCGCGTGGGGTGTAGTTAGGGGCTATGGGAATTGCGGTGATCCCGTTTCTCACGGCCGCCAGCCAGGCCACAACCCATTGGATGCAGTTGGGAAGATAAATAATCATCGAATCACCTTCCCTGATCCCTGCGTCATGGAGACCCTGCCCAAAACGATCTACAAGGTCCTTGAGCTTTGCATAGGTAAAGGGAGTGCCCAAATAGATAACGGCATCTTTAGATGGAAATCTTCGAACCAAATCTTCAAAGGGTTGGTAGACGTTTTCAATCATAGCGTTTCTCCACGCCCTAGACTCAGATGCCAAAATAGGCTGACTTAACCTCCGGGTTATCCATCAGGTCTGATCCAGTGCCGGACAGGGACAACATACCGTTTTCAAGAATATATCCATAGTCTAGAATCGGCAAGACGGGCCTGGCGAACTGCTCGCTCATGAGAATGGTAAGGCCCACTTCATTCCTCAGGTTCTGGATGGCATCCATGAGCTCGGTTTGCATCAGCGGGCTGAGGCCCAGGAGGGGTTCATCAAGGAGTAGACACGTCGGCCCGGCCACAAGGGCCATACCAACGGCGAGCATCTGCTGTTCTCCGCCGCTAAGGAACCCGGCCTTTCTGGATTTCAGATGCACCAGGGCAGGGAACAGGTTGAAGACATAATCGATGGCATCCGTCATTTCGGAGTTTTTTCTCAGGTGGCCCGCTGTTTTCAGGTTATCCATGACATTGCTTTCAGGGAAGATGGGATGTCTCTCCCGGCACAAAACAATTCCCCGCTTTACTCTCTCGCTGGGCCTGATCTCCATTATATTCTCGCCCTTGAAAAAGATATCGCCGTAGACGGTTATCCGTTCACCGCCTTTCCGCTTCTCCTTGATTCGCATTTCAATAATCAGGCCTGAAATGGTATTCATCAGGGTCGTTTTGCCGGCACTATTGGAACCAATGACACCCACTATCTGGCCGCCATGAACCTTAATATTCAAGTCATTGATGGCCAATGCATTCTCAAAAAAAACCATCAGATTCTTTACTTCTAACATTTCGAATCCTTATTCCGCTTCAGTACCCAAATATGCCTTCTTGACTTCCTGGCTCTCCATCACCTCTTCCGCCTTTCCCTCTGCGATCTTCCTGCCATAGTTAAGGACCATTACTCGGTCAGCTATTCTGAAAAGCTCCTTCAGGCGGTGTTCGATCATGATAATGGCCTTGCCCTCATGACGCAATTTTTCAATAATCGGGACGATACTTGCCACTTCTGCAAGGCTAAGCCCCGAAAAAAGCTCATCCAGGATGATGAGATCAGGCCTGAGGGCCATGGCCTTGGCCAATTCCAATCGCTTCAGATACCCCTGGGGAAGGACACTGGCCGCCTTATAGGCTACGAAAGAATCCCGCTCAAAACCGACATCTTCCAGGTAATCCAATGCTATTTCATCCAGATCGCCGTATCTCCCGCCAAGCTCCCTTTTGAGCCGGGGCGAATAGAGTGGAACGATCATATTTTTATAGGCAGGAAGTTTATAAAAAGGTTTGACCATCTGGAACGTCCTGGCCATGCCTAACCTTATCACCTTTTGGGGCTTCCAGCCTGTTATATCCCGGCCACGATAGATCACCTCGCCCCTATTGGGTTTTACGAAACCTGTAATCGCATTAACGAGAGTGGTTTTCCCTGAACCATTTGGACCAATGAGCCCCAGTAACTCCCCCTTTTCCACATGGAAGCTGACCCGGTATACGGCCTGAACACCTCGAAAATTCTTGGATAACTCGGTCACTTTTAAAAGCGGTGTTCTGCTCATTTGTCGACCTCCACCCATCGCTCAAACTGGCTGTATTTTCTTTGTAGGAAGTGGAAAATGCCTTCCGGCAGGAGCACTACAAATACCATCAAGAAAATGGCGTACAGGACAATACGCATCCCACCGATCCCCCTAAGAAGCTCGGACAGGGGCACCAGGATAAAGGCGCCAAGGATTGCGCCTGCAAAGTTACCCGCTCCCCCCACGATCACGGAAGCTATAGGCAGTATTGAATAGTCGAGGGCAAAAACCGGCATCCCGACAAACTGGTAGGCATGTGTCATATAGGCCCCGCAAAAGGCCCCAATACCACCGGCAATAAATACCACCTGAGCTTTATACAGGTCGAGACTGATCCCCGCATTGATAACCGACTGGTCATTATCATTTATGGCACGTATGACAACGCCATAATTGGAAACTATCAAACGTCGCAAAAGGAAAAGGCAAGCCCAGAGAGGAATGAAAATGACTAAGAGTTCGATCCAAAAAGCCGGGAGGGTTGATAGGCCCGTGAGGCCTTCAGTCCCTCCCAAAATATCGGTGGCCTCTATGATACGTTCGATCATCAAGGGCAGCACAAGGGTTACCATTGAGAAAT
>JAFDIX010001023.1 GCA_019307805.1 Deltaproteobacteria bacterium
ACCAAAAGGTGTTGTACGGGATAATGGGGGACATGTAGTCGCACTTAAATGGTCAATGAAAAATGTATATAATGTGGACAAAGGAGATGTTTACTGGGCTGCATCCGACGTTGGCTGGGTAGTCGGACACTCCTACATAATTTATGCTCCGCTTTTCAGAGGTTGTACTACGATTTTGTTTGAGGGCAAACCTGTGGGCACACCCGATGCCGGTGTGTTCTGGCGTGTTATATCAGAGCACAAAGTCAAGGTGATGTTCACCGCTCCGACGGCCTTCAGAGCCATCAAAAGGGAAGACCCTCGGGCGGAACTGTTGAAAAATTACGACCTGTCCAATTTTAAAGCATTATATCTGGCCGGAGAAAGACTGGACCCGGACACACTGAAATGGGCTGAGAATAATTTGGGAGTCCCGGTGATCGACCACTGGTGGCAGACAGAAACAGGTTGGGCTATTTGCGCAAACTGCCTGGGTATTCATCATTTTCCTGTAAAGGAGGGTTCGCCCACAAAACCGGCCCCGGGATGGGATGTTAAAGTGGTTGACCCGAACAATAATCTTGTTAAAGCAGGTGAAATAGGTGCTCTGGTTGTTAAGCTTCCACTTCCTCCGGGTTCGCTCCCAACGTTATGGAACAACGATGAAGCTTATATTAAGGCATATCTTGAAGAGTTTCCCGGGTATTACAAGACTGCTGACGCAGGCTTTATTGATGAAGACGGGTATGTGTTTGTTATGGCCCGGACCGATGACATCATTAATGTTGCCGGTCATCGTTTATCCACAGGGGGTATGGAAGAAGTTTTGTCCGACCATCCTGATGTTGCTGAATGTGCGGTACTGGGTGTTGATGACAAGCTGAAAGGGCAAACTCCTATTGGATTTCTTGTACTCAATGCCGGAGTTGACCGTGCCCATGATGAAATTGTAAAAGAAGTCATTCAAATGGTACGGGATCGAATAGGACCTGTTGCTTCCTTTAAAACCGCTACAGTGGTCAAACGTCTTCCCAAGACCCGTTCAGGCAAGATCTTAAGGGGTATCAAGCCGGCACATATAGAAAGTCTTGTGCCGGCTATTTTTTTGCAAATGTCTCACTTAACCCATTATACCCCTTTCCATAAATATGTTCCTAAATATGGAATTGCGGTATAGGTGGTTGTAGAAATAATCGTTTTGATAATGGAACATTTTTTTGACAACCACTATAAAGGCTACCTGCCATGCCGAAAAAAATACTTATCGTAGATGATGAACCGAGCATAATCGTGCCTGTACAGTTTCTGATGGAACAAAACGGCTATGACGTAATGGTAGCCTTTAGCGGTGAAGAGGCAATGGAAATTATTGCTGAAAAGAAGGTTGATCTGATACTGCTCGATATTATGCTGCCGGTCATTGATGGTTTTGAAGTATGTCAGAGAGTCCGCGAAAACCTCCAGTGGAATAAGATCAAAATTATTCTTTTAACTGCTCTTGGTAGTGATGCAAATGTGGAAAAGGGTTTGGCCCTTGGAGCAGATGCTTATATTACAAAACCTTTTTCCAATGTAGATATCGTGGAAAAAGTCAAGGAGCTGCTGGAAAATTCCGAATGAAACAAGGCATTAAATTCTGGTGGTTTGCAGCATTTTCTGTTGCATTTACCATTGCTTTAATAATCATCTTTGCACTGTTGTTTTGGCAACAGTTGCTACCAGGTGAACAGCTCGTTCTTGTCGGTATTTTTAAGCGATTTTTTGGGTATGTTTTCATTGCTGTTTTACTGCTGATGGCTGGCCTGGGATTCGCTCTTGTCTGGGTTTTTCGTTTCTATATTCTTCCTCTGGATAAACTTACCGAAGAAACAGAAACCATCTTGATTAATTCCGCCAACCCATCCCATCGTATTCATCCTGAAGGAAGCGGGGCAGTGGTGCGTCTTGGCAAAGTTATAAACGAATGGGCGGAGCAATTTGAAAAATTACAAAGCAACATAGAAAAAAGAATTAGTCAGGCAAAATCAGAATCAGAAGAAGAAAAAAATATTCTGGCAGCAATAATGGCTGAATTGCCCGAAGGTGTATTAATCTGTAACAGGGAAGGACAGATTCTTTTATACAACAAA
>JAFDIX010000504.1 GCA_019307805.1 Deltaproteobacteria bacterium
TTGGCTTGTCCATTATGTCAGGGGCCCATGTCCCCATTTGCAGGAAACTCATGGATTTGCTGAAAAAGGAGGACATGGCGGAAAAACTGGTTGTGGTGGGCGGCGTCATTCCCAACAAGGACATCCCCGTACTCCAGGAAATAGGCGTCAGGGGCGTTTTTCCGGGAGGAACGGGGTTTGACGAAATCATCGCCTTCATCCGGGATAATGCTTCGGAAACCCAATGAAAACACAATGTCAAATGACCAAATCCCAATGACAAAATAATGACCAATGCCAAAGCCTAAATACACAAAGAAATGACAAATGTTTAAATCCACATAACCAATGAAAACACAATGCCAAATATGCAAACTTTGTAATTTGACATTACACAAGAGGTGATCATGGGCGTTGCAACGTATAGAAAAGATGAAAAGGATGCCATCAAGGAGGTTTTGCTCCAATCAGGCATCAAGATAAAACCTGTCTATACCCCGGAAGACCTGGAGCGGATCGGTTTTGAATACCAGCAGGACCTGGGGGATCCGGGGGAGTATCCCTTTACCCGAAGTCTGCACCCTTTGGGCTACCGGAGCCGAAACTGGACCACTCGGCAATACACGGGTTTCGGGACTCCCGCAGAAACCAATGAGCGATTCAAGCTGATGATCTCTCATGGACAGACAGGATTGAATGTGGCCTTTGATCTGCCAACGCAGATGGGTTATGACTCCGACGATCCCATGTCAGAGGGGGAGGTAGGCCGTGTGGGTATGGCGGTGGATTCCTTAAGGGATTTTGAAATTGCCTTCAAGGATATTCAGCTGAACCGTATCGGCTCCGGTTTGACCATTAACGCGGTAGCCTCCGTGATGCTGGCCATGTATGAATCCGTTGCCGAGAAATTCGGCTACAAAAAAGAGGAGATATCCGCAACTCCCCAAAACGACATACTCAAGGAGATGGTGGGCAGGGGCGCTTGGATCTATCCTGTTGAGCCGGCGGTCCGACTCATCGGGGATACCATAGAGTATGCCATGAAGGAACTTCCAAGATGCAATCCGGTTTCCGTATGCGGGTATCACATTCGGGAGTCGGGATGTACGCCGGCCCAGGAAATCTCCTACGCCTTGATGATCGCCTTTGCCTACATCGACAATGTGGAGGCCCGGGGATACAAGGCAGAGGAGTTTGTGGGAAGGTTTTCCTTCAACCTGAATATCTACGGAAATCTCTGGGAAACCGTCGCCAAGTTCCGGGCGGCCAGAAAGCTCTGGGCCAGGCTTCTAAGAGAGCGTTACGGTGTTCAGAACAAAAAGGCCCTCTTCCTCAGGGGCATCTTCGGGGGCGGGGGATCCGGTATGACCAAGCAGCAGCCGGAGAACAACATCATGCGTGGGGCGTACTATGCCCTTGCTGCAGCCCTGTCCGGCGCCCAGACAACGGCCCTCTGTTCCTTTGACGAGGCCTATACCATTCCCACGGAAAGAGCGGCCCTTCTATCCCTGAGGACCTTTCAAATCCTCATGGATGAAATCGGGCTTCGCGATACGGTGGACCCCCTAGCCGGATCCTACTTCCTGGAAACCTTGACCAAGGAGATGGAAGAGAAGATCCTGGAGGAAATGGAAAAGATCGAGAAAGTGGGGGGGATGGTAGAGGCTGTGTCTTCCGGGTATGTGCAGAGAGAGGTGGCCGGGCAGGCCTTTGAATTCGAGAAAAAACTCCAGGACGGGACGATCCCGAAGGTAGGGGTAAACAAGTATACCGAGGGCGTTGACATGGAGGTGGAGCTCCACGAATACAATGAGGCATGGGCCCGGGAACAGATTACGTCTCTCCAAAAACTAAAAAGTGAGAGAGACAACAAGGCTGCCGGGGATTCCCTCAAAGATCTCGAGAAAGCGGCCAAGGAACACAAGAACGTGATGCCTTTTCTGGTAAGGTGTTGCAAAGATTATGCAACAGTAGGGGAAATGGCCAATGTGTTTCGGGATGCCTTTGGAGAGCATGTGGAACCCAGTATTTTTTGAAGAAGAAAGGAGGCCGGTAGAATATTAATTGACGGAAAATTGTCATTGGATGTCACACATCTAAAAAGGAGGAATGGTCATGAGTAGGAAATTAGCGTTGTTTGTAGCATGTGTATTTTTTGTAGGCGTTTTCTCTTTCACCTTTATGCCGCCATCCGCCATGGCAGGGCCGATCAAGTTGAGTTACGCACAGTTTGCACCAGCCAAGACCTTTGTGGGTGTCCAGCTGGAGAGGTGGATAAAAGAGGTGGAAAAACGTACGGGCGGCAAAGTCAAAATTGACGCCTTTCATGCCGGCACGCTCCTCGGTGCAAAAAATATGATGGACGGCGTGATTGCAGGAACAGCCGATATCGGTTCCCTGTGTATGGCTTACCAGCCCGGCCGATTTCTCATCACCAATGCCACCAGCCTGCCCCTCGGCTTCCCCAATGCCCGGGTGGCCAGCCTTACCCTGAGCGACCTGTATGAGAAATACAAACCAAAAGCCTTTTCCAAGGTGAAGGTCCTGTGCATGTACACATGCGGTACTTCCAACATCATGTCCAAGGTCCCTGTCAGAAATTTGGGAGACCTCAAGGGGCTGGACCTGCGTGCGTCCGGGGGCGCCGCCAAAATTTTAAAGGCATGGGGAGCGAACCAGATAGGGATGCCCATGTCTGCAACCCCTGAGGCCCTGCAAAAGGGTGTGGTCAAGGGGCTCTTTTCTTCTTTGGAGGTCATGAAAGATTTCAAGTTTGCAGAAATATGCAAGTATGTGACTATCACAGACACGGTCATCTACCCCTTTTCCGTGGTCATGAACATGGACAAGTGGAATGCTCTGCCCAAGGATGTGCAGAAGGTCATGGATGATTTGATTCGGGAGCACTCGGAATGGACCGGGACCTATATGGACAAGCATGTGATCGAGTCCATCGCGTGGTCCAAAAAGGTCCAGGGCGTCGAGGTCATAAATCTTTCCAAGCAGGAAAAGGCCAAATGGGACAAACTCCTGGACCCCATCGCCGCCGGGTGGATCAAGAGTGCGGATGCAAAGGGTATTCAAGGGGGTGCCATTGTTGCAGATATCCAGACATTCATGAAGAGGTATTAATGGGATAAAAAGGTTTGCGGATTTCGAAAGGGCTTGCAGAAGAGATCCGAAATCCGCAAACCGGTTATCAAGACTGATAAACTCGTAAAAAATGGGACGGCTTCGTAAAAAGCTCCAAATGCAAGGCTTGCGAATCTTGAGGAATGAGATGTACTTACAGTACACCGCAATGACGAAAGATGAAGCGTAACGCAGCAGTTGGACTTTTTACGAAGCCGTCAAGACTGAAGAAAGGATATGGACGGGGAGTCCTGATTGCGAAAGTTGGAGGGCGGAATTGGAAACGCTTGACAGGATAAGTCAAATCCTCAATCGAATTCTGGTATGGATAGCGGC
>JAFDIX010000505.1 GCA_019307805.1 Deltaproteobacteria bacterium
CATAGAGGATGCCCCGGCCGGGGTAACGGCGGCCAAGGCTGCAGGCTGTGGTGTCATCGCAGTGACAGGGACCTTATCACGAGAACAGCTTGGTGACGCAGACCTTATTGTGGACTCCCTTCGGGAGCTGACCCCTGAAAAGTGCAGGGAACTCATGGGACTTGATTAACGTCTCGGAAATTCTACAATTGATTGAAATCATATAGTTTTTAACGGCACCATTTTTATGCCGCCACATGGAATGATGGAATGTTGGAAAAACGGAAAAATGGGTTAATAACGGATATGGAGTGCGGTATGCATCATTGTCTTCACTTAGCAGGCTAAAGCATAAAGGGCTACTGCGTCTTGCCAAACCCTAAGCTTGACAAAACCTCGGTTAATATTTTTGCGGTCCATGGGTTGTTTATCCCATGAATCGTCTTATTTTTCAATGGGATGGAATGCAAACAAACCCAATATTCCATCATTCCTGCATTCCATTATTCTCCCGCCAATTGGCGGGATGAGCGAAGCGAACTAAATTCTTTTTGAGGAGGGAATAAGATGAACTGGGATGTGAAGTACTATCCGGAATACTGGGATGGAAAGAAGCTGGCATACCCCCATGTGCCAAAGGAATCCCCCAAGTTTGCCAGGAGTATGGTGGTGGGAAACCTCATTTTTGTCTCCGGCTCTACGGGCCAGGACACGATTACCGGCAAACCCACTGCGAAGACATTTGAAGACCAGATGAAAACAGCCCTTTCAAAGGTCAAGATGGCCATGGAAGAAGCGGGAAGCTCCATGGGAAATATCGTCAAGACCATTATGCTCATCAAGAACCGGGATGATTACCCAAAGATGCGCAGGACAGAGGTGGAGTTCTATATGGAGCATGCGCCCAATCTTGTAGAAGACCCTCCCTCCAGCACCTTTATTGTTCCCGCCTCACTTGCAAAGCCCGAGTTTCTGGTTGAGGTGGAGGTGATCGGCGTCATGGACCGGGAGACGCCCGACTGGAACGTTCAACACTATGCAGAGTTCTGGGGAGGCAAAAAACTTGCCTTTCCCCATGTACCCAAAGAACACCCCAAGTTCGCGCGAACCCAGGTCGTGGGAAACCTTGTTTTTGTTTCAGGCTGTGAGGCCCTGGACCACGGGACTTTGAAGGTGGAGACAGACGATTTCAAGGAGCAGACCAGGATTTGTCTGGAAAAAATCGTCGCAGGCATGGAACAAACCGGCGGATCTATAAATAACCTTGTAAAAACCTATGTTCTCCTGAAGGACATCAAGGACTATCCCCTCTATAAAGAAACGGAGCAGGCATTTTTCAAAGAACATGCCCCGGATCTGGCCAAGAACCCCCCGGCCACTACGGTCATCAATGTTACCAGTCTGGCGCTTCCCGAATTTCTGGTGGAGGTGGAGGCCTTTGGCGTGGTTGACAAGGAGGCGCCCGGTTGGGAGGTAAAATACGGCCAGGGAACAGGATTGTCCTCCAGCCGTGCTTCAGCAGGAAACCTGTTTTTCCTTTCCGGTTGTGACGGATCCGATTCCGAAACCGGAAAAATGGAAACCCAGGATATTGAGGAGCAGGTCCATAGGGCCCTGGACAAAATCAAAGCAACCCTGGAAGGGGCCGGCAGTTCGCTTGAGAAAATGGTCAAGACCTTCATGCTCCTGAAACGTCTTGAGGATTACCCCAGGATGCGCAAGGCAGAAGTGGAGTACTATGAAAAGCATGCACCGAAGCTGGTGGAGAACCCTCCGGTCAGCACATTTCTGCAGCTCGCCGGCATGACCCATCCGGAGGCCCTGTTTGAGATGGATGTCACCGCCCTGCTCTAGGTGCAGGGCATTTTTTCCATGGTCGCACCTCACCACCTGTTCACCCTATTTATGGTCTATATTTGAATGTCTGTTTTCGATTGCTTCTTTTCATCAAAATGTCCAGGTGGCAATATCGTCCTCTTTCTGGTTGAAAAACGGATTGATTCAGTCGGACATATTTCCCTGCAGGCATAGCAGGCAAAACAGTCCGGAATGGTTTTCTTATCTTGTCTTAAAATAGCGCCCATGACAGTAGAAGGGCAGGCTGTTGCGCACTTCTGGCAAGCGATACAGGTCTCATAGTCAACACTTATCCTGATCAGGCTGACCTTTTCAACAAGCCAACCAACCAGTCCGAAGGGACAGAAAAAATGGCACCATGGCCGATAGATAAACAGGCTCATTATCAGGAGTATCCCCACAAAAATTACCCCTGTCATTCCCAGGAAGGCAGGTTTATATATTTTAAAAGGGTCGAATGGCCCTATGATGTCAAAACTCCAGACGAATGCGCCAATTGTGAAAACCCCCAGAAAAATGAGCCGAATACTGTTAGAAAGGATAAATGGTATCTTGACCTGCCTGCCCATGATTGTTTTTGTCTTTGCTGTTTGGTTCAGCCGAAAAATTAAATCCTGCAGAACGCCAAACTGGCAACCCCACGCACAAATATATTTGTTTGCCACAAAAACGATTACCAAAAAAACCATTAGAGCAATCATACGAGGTGGGAAAATAGCACCTGTCGAGCCATAGAGATGAATTGCATCCTTTACTGTACCCATAGGGCTTGGGTCAGCACCCATGATAACACCAAAGATCAAAACTGAGATAAAAAGGGCCGTTTTCCTCAAGGTTGGACTGATCTTTCGCTTTCTTAATGATAGAAACAGCGTTATGAGAAAAGCGAACCAAAGGCAAAATTTAATCAGAATTTTCACCCAGTTTTTAGATTCGTGTTCTGCAGCCAAAGCAAGTTTTTTTATAACAAGAGATTTGATCTGATTGGCCGTGCCGTATTCAAATAGTTTCTTTTGGAGGTCTGATTTGCTCTGTAATCCAAAAATCACCTTTAGTGCAGAATTTGGCAGGCCATTGGCGCTACCAAAATCTTTCAGGGTCATTCCCTTTTCAATGGTCAATTCGCTGTGTTCCGGCAACGTTTCAGGTTTTCCACCCCAAAGTCGACCTGAAATCATTGAAAGAATAACAACCAAAGCTATGAGTGACAGGAATAAAACGACAGTTTTAGCAGGTGAGGACTTTGACATATCTCAATGCTCCCAAATTATGAAATTTCATTTAAATTAATTTCTCACAAGTTCTACCTGAATTATGTGTGAATTGACGGTGAGTAAAGATTTGAAACAGTATACTTGAATATTCAGGGCGGGTCAAAAGTGAACACTAGCTTGCCACATCCTGGAATCCGCATGAATTGAAAAATTCGAATGGTAACATAGAATTATTCTTGTTATCGACCATTCTGGAAGAAATCCGGTTCAGTTGATTTTGATCAATATTCCGGATGTCTTGAACGTTTCGCGGCATCACTTGAAAGTATAGTGCTTCTTCACAGATTGACATCCCCCCGGGAAACATCGTATAAACCCGCCCATGAAAATTCT
>JAFDIX010000506.1 GCA_019307805.1 Deltaproteobacteria bacterium
ATCATGGTTCCGCAGAACGCATTTTTCCACCCTTATGCCATTGACATAGGTACCGTTCGTGCTTCCCAGATCCTCGATATGGTATTCTTCATTTCGAAAAGCGATACGGACATGCCTTCTCGACACATTGTCCACCTCCAGCTGGATTTCACACTTGGGGCTCCGGCCGACGTGCATGTCCTTCTCTGCCAACTCGATCACTTTGTTTTGGTCCCCAAGGCTGATGATCTCCATATAGGCTCGGTGCCTGCTGGGAATCTCTCCCACAAAACTGCCCCGGTGTAATTCCACGGTGCTGGAATGCCCGATATCTTCCTGGTGTCCTTCCATCTCCCCAAAGGGTTCGGTCTTGTCATCCTTTTTTGTCATCAGATGCCCGTTTTTATGTTTGAAAAATAAAGAGTGAGGTACTCGGTTCTTTATTGCTAACGTACTTATAGGCTGCAAATATGATTTTTACAACATGTTTTTCCCCAATTCTCTCTGATTAGGCTGAATGTATGTTTGTTTGCCATTTTCGTCAATGTGAGGGGCCTTGGGGCATTTGGGCACGAATATAATTTGCAGCCATGGTAATTCTCATCACAGGCGGTTGCGGCTTTATAGGCAGTAATTTTATCCGGGTCATTCTCCAGGCACGGGAGGATGTCGAGGTCATCAATGTCGACAAGCTGACCTATGCAGGGAACCTCGCCAACCTCCTGGATGTTAAAGGCCATTTTTCAACACGGTACCGGTTCATCAAGGGCGACATTGCCGACAAGGATTTTGTCAAAGAAGTCTTTGAAAAATTCGATCCGGATTGGATTGTCCATTTTGCTGCCGAGTCTCATGTTGACCGCAGTATCCTGGAGCCCGAGGACTTTATTCGAACCAATATCTATGGGACCTATAACCTTCTGGAATTTTCTCGAATGTCCTGGCCTCTGGAGGACTCTCGCTCCTTGGCAAAGAAACGATTCCTTCAAATATCCACGGACGAGGTCTATGGGTCTCTTGGAGAAACCGGACTTTTTACTGAAAAATCGCCCTACGACCCCTCAAGCCCTTACTCCGCCAGCAAGGCGGCATCTGATCACCTGGCCAAAGCCTATTTCCGTACCTACGCTCTGCCCGTTATCATCACAAACAGTTCCAACAACTACGGGCCCTACCAGTTCCCTGAAAAACTCATTCCCCTCACCATCACCAATGCACGGAAAGGTGTCGAACTTCCAGTATATGGGGATGGCAAAAATGTCCGTGATTGGCTTTTCGTGGAAGACCACTGCAGTGCCCTGCTTTGTGTTCTTGATAAGGGCATCCCTGGTGAATGCTATAATATCGGGGGCCATTGCGAGAAAGAAAATATCGAGGTGGTCCATACCATCTGCGATCTTCTGGATGAGAGGCTGGGGCGCACCGAAGGCCGTCCCAGAAGGGACCTCATAAAATTTGTCACTGACCGTCCCGGACATGACAGAAGGTATGCCATTGATCCTTCTAAAATAAAGAAATTGGGATGGCAGCCCCGGGTATCTTTTGAAGAGGGCATCAGGACCACCATTGAATGGCTCCTGGAGAATACCCCATGGGTCGAGAACATTCTTAACGGAACCTACAGGGACTACTACAAGAAACAATATGGAGAATCCGTGAATGGGCATCCATGATACAACCAAAGGCATTGTGCTTGCAGGTGGTCATGCCACCCGCCTCTATCCAGCGACCAGAACCGTCTCCAAGCAGCTTCTCCCCGTCTATGACAAGCCCATGATCTACTACCCCCTTTCAGTCCTTATGATGGCGGGGATTCGCCAGATCATGATCATCACCACCCCGGAAGACCGACCCCTGTTTGAGAAATTGCTGGGCAACGGCAACCATATTGGCCTTACACTGAAATACCGGGAGCAGCCTAAGCCTGAAGGGCTGGCCCAGGCCTTTGTCATTGCCGCGGACTTCATAGGGGGGTACAACGCATGCCTCATCCTGGGGGACAATATTTTTTATGGGGAAGGCCTCTTGGAACCGCTCAAAAATGCGGCCACCCGGGGGACCGGGGCCACCATCTTTGCCTACTGGGTGAACGACCCGGAGCGTTACGGCGTGGTGCGATTCGATGAAGAGCAAAGGCCCAGGGAAATTGTGGAAAAACCCACATCTGCGGTCTCCAACTGGGCCGTCACTGGTCTTTATCTCTATGATCAGCACGTCTCGGACATGGCGGCGACCCTCAAGCCATCGGCACGCGGGGAATATGAGATCACGGACCTCAACATGCTGTACCTTCAAAGGGGGGATCTTCAGGTGGAGAAGCTGGGGCGGGGCATCGCCTGGCTGGATACGGGAACCCATGAGTCCTTTGCACAGGCCACAAGTTTCATTCAAACCATTGAGCAGCGTCAAGGTCTGAAAATAGCCTGCCTGGAAGAAATTGCCTATCGCCTGGGATACATCACTCAACAAGACCTGGAAAGCCTGGCCCATCCCATGGAGAACAGCAGCTATGGCCAGTATCTTCGAAAAATAATCACCGAGGAAGAACGGTAAACCCATGCGCTTCGAACCATCGCCACTGATCCCCGAGGTCATTCTCCTCCAGCCCGAGGTCTTTGAGGATGGACGCGGCTTTTTCATGGAAATGTACCATCAAGGCAAATTTACCCAGGGAGGAATCCCCCATGTCTTTGTCCAGGACAACCGTTCCAGATCCCGACAGGGGACGGTCCGGGGCCTCCATTATCAACTAGAGCACCCCCAGGGTAAACTGGTCTGGGCCCTCTCCGGGGAGGTTTTTGACGTGGCCCTGGATATTCGCAGGGGCTCACCCACCTTTGGAAAATGGATCGGGACTCTTCTTTCCGGGGAAAACAGAAAGGGCCTGTACGTTCCTCCCCATTTTGCCCACGGGTTCTGCGTTCTGAGCAAAGAAGCAGAAATATTCTACAAATGTACCGACTTTTATACCCCGGAATACGAACGGTGCATTCGATGGGATGACCCGGATGCGGCTGTTGACTGGCCCATCCAAAATCCCATTCTCTCCCCCCGGGACGCATCCGCCCCTTTGCTGAAGGATGCGGATCTGCCTGCATGATCCTTCCCAATATCAGCCAATACCGGTTGCGCAAAAAAATCCAATCTCTCACAGAGTTCGCAAAGATCGCAGAATAAATGCTTGACATGCCTTTATGGATATATTATGAGTAGAATAACTACTCACAAAAGGTGTCTATATGGCGGATCTTTTTGCCGGACTTATTTCATCAAAGACCAGGATAAAGCTCCTGGTAAGGCTCTTCTTCAACCCCAGGACCAAATCCTATCTCAGGGAAATGGCCAAGGAGTTCAATGTCTCCACAAACTCCGTTCGAGAAGAACTCAACCAACTCACCCAAACCAACCTCCTCAAATCAGAACGAAACGGCAGACAGGTATATTATACGGCAAACCAGGAACATCCTCTCTTTCCTGAACTCAAGTCCATGGTCGCTAAGGTCATGGGTATTGACAGAGTCATAGACGGCATCGTCAACAGACTGGGAGACCTGGAAAGGGCCTACCTGATGGATGACTATGCAGAGGGAAAGGATACGGGGATTATCGATCTCCTCCTTGTGGGAGACATCAACCAATATCACCTCAATGATTTGAGCAGAAAAACTGAACGATATATAAAGCGAAAAATCCGATCCCTGGTGGTTTCCAGGGAAGAATACGATGATCTGCTGCCTGAACTGGAAAAACGACCACGAATATTGATCTGGGAAGCAAAAGAAACCCTTGAAAATCAGGCCCTCTAGGCCGTCTAGGTGTGGAGCCCAGAGGCCCCCACTTTTCATACGAATAGTTGTATTTTCAATCGCTTACATGT
>JAFDIX010000507.1 GCA_019307805.1 Deltaproteobacteria bacterium
CATTATTTTTACATTGAAAGCCGGGTCCTCTCCCGCCCCAGGGCGGGATTTTCAATGCGCCAGGATTCTTTACTCGCACACCCAAAATGATAGATATGCAGGAGGATGGTGTTATGACGAGACCGGTTACTCTATTCACCGGGCAGTGGGCGGATTTGCCATTAACAGATCTGGCAGATAAGGCTAAAGCGTGGGGTTATGATGGGTTGGAATTGGCCTGCTGGGGGGATCACTTCGATCCTGCAAGAGGGGCTTCGGATGAAGGTTATTGCCTGAAGCAGAAAGGAATTCTGAAAGACAAAGGGCTGGATCTCTATGCAATCTCCAATCACCTGGCCGGGCAACTGGTCTGTGACCTCAATAATGATGAGAGGTCTGAGCCGGCGATCCGGAGAAGAAGAGGACCTGGGCAGTAGAGACTATGAAACAGACGGCCATGGCGGCCAGAAATCTGGGAATCGACACAGTGGTTGGTTTTACCGGTTCCTCAATCTGGCACCTTTTTTACTCCTATCCGCCGGTCAGTGAAAAACAGGTTAATGATGGATTCCAATATTTTGCTGACATGTGGAATCCCATCCTGGATGTGTTTGATGATTGCGGGGTCAAATTTGCCCTTGAAGTCCATCCTACTGAAATTGCCTTTGACGTGCTCACTTCGGAACGCGCCCTGGAGGCGATAGGAAAGCGGGAGGCCTTTGGATTTAACTTTGATCCGAGCCACCTTATCTGGCAGGGTATTGATCCGGTAGCTTTCTTAAAGGCCTTCCCGGACCGTATCTACCATGTTCATATAAAGGATGCCAAGAGGACACTGGACGGAACTTCCGGGCTTCTCTGCAGCTATCTTAAATTTGGTGATCCGGGACGTGGATGGGACTTTCGCTCCCTGGGACGGGGGGAAGTCGATTTCGAAGAGATCATTCGGGCTCTCAATACCCTGGGTTATGACGGCCCCCTGTCTGTGGAGTGGGAAGACGCGGCAATGGATCGAGAAAGAGGCGCGATGGAGGCGGCCTCTTTTGTAAAAGCACTGGACTTTCCCGTTTCAGAGCAGTCTTTTGATGATGCCTTTTCGACCGACTGATTTTCAGTATAGAAATCTTGCATTGGGGGAAGGTCAGAGTTCAATGGCTTTACCCTTTGAACGACCCATTCTGTGCTATAGCCATAAGGTTCCAATGGCGGATGTTATGACACTTCTCGGGAGTGACGTGATTTACCTCTTCGCAGACGCAGGACAAGGCCAATGCAAACGGCCAACAGCGTCACGAGGCTGATAGTCACCCCCAGTTTCACGGTCCAGGGATCAAAGAAGACGCGTATCCTGTGGCTTCCTTTTGGGATGGGGATTACGCGGAAGAGGTAATTCCCTCTTAAAATTTTCACCTGCCGACCGTCCACCAATGCCTTCCAGCCCGGATAATGGACTTCGCTCAGAAAGAGATAGGCCGGGGCGGCGGCCTTCACTTGAAGGATGATTTCATCCGGGCGGTAGGACAAGATCTTTGCATGGCCCGGCGAATTCGTAATGCCCCTCTCCATCTCACCAAAATTACCTTGCTGTTCCTCTTCAAGTAAGACCTTTTCTCTGGGATTGAAATCAGGTCTCACGAGCATGTCCAGGATTTCTTCCCTTTTTGCTGTTTCTGCTCCGGGAACAATAAAGGCCCGGGGAAGGGAGGTTTTTCTTCGGGCATAGCTCTCCTTTGTATAGGATATGACGTACTTGAGATTGAGCAGGTCCATAAGCCTGCCGTGCCTGCGGTCCTCATAGAAGAAAATGATCCAGCCCTTTGGGACCGGAGTCCCAGTGGATCTGTACTGGTTGATGTATTCATAATACCGGTTCAGGAAGAGGGGGTTGTATCCCCCGACGGTTTGAAATCCCATGTACATCTCGATATTGGCGCCCATGCCGTACCTGTAGCTTCCTACCCGGTAAATGCCTTTGTCCCTACCGATGGTGGCCGCCAGATTTGTTCTGGTCTCCTTGGTCCAGGTATAGAGCTTATCTCCCTGTTGCACCGCACCCCGGTTGATAAGACCCAGATCCAGCACCAGGAGAGCGCACAGTATTATTGCAGCGGCCGTACGTTTCAGGGTTCCCCTGGCCTTGAGGAAGAAAACCAATATGATGAGACCGGCCATCATGGCCAGATAATGAAATTGCCCCCTTATATGAAGGGCCGCCTGCGCCATCTTCTCCGGGATTGCCTGATCGAGGATGAAGGGAGCAAAGACCTTGAGAACCAGCGCCTTGTTCCCATGAAGGATGAGGTCCAGCCCCACCAGGCATGAACCCACGATAATGGCGATGACCGCACGCCGCATGAGAAAGGGTTTTTCCTGACTCCGGAGAAGGGCATCCATTCCCTTTCCGGCCAAAAGGCTCCATGCAAAGGCCCATATGACAATGATTTTTTCGGGTGCCCTGATCCTGTCGAAACCCGGGAGATGATAGAGCAGTTTATAAATGGGCAAATTGGATCCAAGGGCCAGGAAGAATACCAAACACGCCAGAACCGTGGCAAAGGCCAGGAGTCTATCCTTGGTGATTTGCCTGTAGCGGATAAAGAACATCAACAAGAGGGGCAGGATACCCACATACAGATTGTAAAAAGGGATACTCCAGGGAAGGTCGGAGACCCAAAAATTCCACTCCAGGTAGCTGCCATAGAAGTATGGCATCAATGCCGTGACTATTCCTTCAGGGGGGTAGGAGCCCATGGTAACCAGGGCGTAATCGTCGAGGGCTGCACGAACAGACTGCCCGATGAACTCAAATGCAGGGATAATCTGAACGGAGGCTATGCCGGCTCCGACAAGGAAAAACAGGGAGAAAAGAACCAGTATACGATGGGTCTGCCGGAACACTTTCTTCCTGAACTCCGACTGGAAAACAAGGAAAAGGAAAGATACAAAAAAAGTGTAAAAGGCATCCTGTGGTGAACCTGACAGGATTTGAACCCCCCAGAGCAGTCCGGCCAAGCTCCCATAGGAATAGGGGCTTTTTGCTTTTATGGCCCTGTTCAGGAAGTAGAGGATCAGCGGTATCCAGATATAGCCCTGGACCCGGAACATCTGTCCTTTGCTCAGTGTGGGGATGATGTACCCGTTGAAGGCATAGACCATGGCCGAGACAAAACCTGCTGCGTGCCCCATGTTCAGGGATCTGACAAGGAGATACATAAAGCAGGCCGCGAGTATGAGATGCAGGCACATGGTGTAACCGTAGGCATGCTCAGGCGGGATTAACAGGAAAAGAATATCCAGGGGATAAAAGATCGTGGATTCAAAGTGTGCCCAAAAGGGAATTCCGCTGAAGACGTAAGGATTCCAGAGGGGGATGGTATGGTTTTGCCAGATTTCATCCAGAAGAAACTGCTTCATCCCCAGGTAGAAGGCTGCAAAATCCGAACCCATGAGAAGATGACCGCCAAATACGATATCCCTGAAGAGATAGAGACAGACACCGGCCAGGAGGATGCAAATCAGACAATCTTTTTTTGAAAAACGGGAGAACATCAAAAGTATCCACAAAATCCATTAATTATACTGATCTGGCTCCAACGGGTCAAGAATACTGAATTATTTATTGAAAAGTTGATGTAAAAATTGAGAACTTACGTTATGATCATTGGAAGTAATCAGGCATTTTAAGACGAATGGGGAAGGAACCCTTGAATCGTAGTCATTTGAAAATTGCAGGCGCTGTGGTTGCCCTACTGATCGTTCTCTTCCTGATGGCATGGGTGCGGGCCTACATAGGCTCCATGCGCTCCTGGGAGCAGGGTGAAGCCCTGTTCCAGGAAAAAAAATACATAAGGGCCGTCACATTTTTTGATCGCTCCATTCACTGGTATACACCTTTTAATCCCTATGTGGAGAGGTCGGCGCATCGTCTCTGGGAGATTGGTACCAGGGCGGAGAAGGAAGGGGATGTGATGCTGGCCTTGATTGCCTATCGCACCATTCGCCGCGGGTTTTACGGTACCGAGGGAATGAATACCCCTGGAAAGGCATGGAGAGACAAGTCCAACATCAAGATAAAGGAACTCTTGAAACAGGAGAAGAATAAAGGGGTACGGACAGTAGAGAAACGCCTTCAGCCCCCGCCCGACATATTCTGGAGCCTCATGGTGGAAGTGGGTCTTTTGGGATGGCTGGTGACCATGGTCATTCTTGTGGTTCGACTGTTCAGGAGGGATCAAGGCGAGAAAGCCCCTGTTTATTCCCGCATTGCATGGGGCGTTTTATCGTGCTGTTTTTTC
>JAFDIX010000508.1 GCA_019307805.1 Deltaproteobacteria bacterium
CTGGCGCTCAAACCAATGGGAGCCCCTAAAATCCTGTACCCTTCCGGGTATCCCTTTATTTTCTGAAATAAAGGCGCAGGGGACATAAGATCATAAACCCTCCTGGTAATAGCCCCGGCCTCCAAGTCCCAGTCAACTTCCTTTTCTATCTTCTGAAGCTCTCCCGCATTATCAAGGGCATCAAGCCATTCCCTGAGATCTTTAAATGGCATCCTATACTCCTCCTAATTGAACGTTTCTTTCAACCATCAATCCATCACCACAATACTTCTTGCCACCTCTCCCTTTTGCATTGCTTCAAAGGCCTGGTTAATTTCTTCCAGGGCGTAGGTTCGGGAAATAAACTTGTCCAGAGGCAAAAGGCCTTTCTTATAAAGCTCAATATTTTTGGGAATATCTACTGACGGAATTGTAGAACCTCCCACGGTGCCCATTACAATATTGCCGGTTACGAACGGCAGTGCCTCTATACATACTTTCTCATCAGCACCCGCCGCCCCCGCAATTACCGTCATCCCTCCCGGATGCACCGCACTGCATGCCTGCTCCATAGCTTTTACGTTCCCAATACACTCAAAAGAATAGTCCGCCCCTCCGCCGGTAAGCTCAATAATTTTTTCAACCGGGTCTTCTCTTGAAGCATCAATTACGTGAGTAGCGCCAAATTCTTTTGCCATATCCAATTTGCCGGCTATTTTATCCACCCCGATTATCATGCTCGCCGGAACCAATTTTGCCGACCACATAGCCATCAATCCCACACCACCGCACCCAAAAATAGCCACCCTGGACCCAGGAACCACCTTTGCGGTATTACGGACCATCCCGAGGCCGGTCGACATTCCACAAGAAAAAGCAGCCATCTTTTCAATGGGCAAATCTTTGTCAACTTTTATCGCCGCAGTTTCATGGACAACCGAATATTCAGCAAATGAGGACTGCAAGAAAAAAGAGTTCAGTTCTTTCCCGTCAGGAGTCTTTAATCGCTTTGTGCCGTCCATCATGGTGCCGGCAAACAGAAGCGGCCCCGCCACCATGCATAGATAAGGCTGGCCGGTTGCACAGCAAATGCACCTCCCGCAGGCCGGGGCGGGAAACAAAACCACATGGTCTCCCGGTTGAACCGTGGTCACACCCTCGCCGATCTCTTCAACAATGCCGGCCCCCTCATGTCCTAAAACTATCGGAAGGGGAACGGGTATATCTCCTTTTATGGGATGAAGATCGGTATGACAGACACCAACCGCCTTGATCTTTACCAGAATTTCATTTGTGGCAGGTCGGGGAATTTCTATCGCCTCAACCTTTAAAGGTTGATTGATCTCATATAATATAGCTGCTTTCACCTTTCACCTCCTTCGCGAAGTGGTTTTGTTTTTTGGCGCCTACCCCCAGAGATCCTTAAGAACATCATCAAGCCCCAATCTCTTAAGAGTGTCCCTTGAGGGCTTTCCGCTTTTTCTGTCCCAGCCTCTCAAACGATAATATTCATCCAGCATACTATCTAAGGGGACAGTCTTCCCTTTCGCCCCCCCGGAACTGTGCGCCTCCTGGGTGAGTCTTCTGGGAAGGCAATCATCACCCTTACAAACCCCTTCCCTCACATTATAAGCTCGCCTCAAGTTTACTATCCTCTCTCCGATATTGACGGCTTCATGAACAGCCAAATCCCACCCACTGGCCATCCAGAGCGACTTCAGAATAAGGGCGAAAGGAACTCCGGTGCACACAAAGTGACAGAGCCCGATGCTGTCAAAAATCATCTGTTTGTCCTGCTGGGTCCTCACCCCAAAAGCCTGCATGTCAGCAGAATGCCTGTTCAGGGGCTGAGGGAACCCCAACTCCGGGTCGATCCCTCCCCATTGGAGTCCGAGAGTAGCCGCCCCATCACCAGCTCCGCCGCTAACAGCATATCCGAGACCGGACCCGAATCCGGACCGTGGATCATGCATGTACATAGACATATTACCAACGTGCATGGCAAAATCTTCCGAACCCTTCCCAATAATATCAGCAGCCTTCTTTACATCATTCATCAACACCTTCCCAAATCCTTCCCCTTTTGCTATTTTTCCAATCAAGGTCAAAATTTCCTCGGAATTGCCGTCCCCAAATCGCAACTCTAATCCATCGGTATCGTTTTTTGTGATCAACCCCTTCTCAAAACATTCAACGGCAAAGGCGATGGTCGTCCCGGTGGATATGGTATCTAACCCGTAACGATTACAAACGTCACTCGCCTTAACCGCGAAAGCCGGGTCGCTGTTCATTGACATAGCCGCTAAGGCTTGAATGGATTCATATTCCGGGTCCACCGCGTAAGCTCCGGCGTAAGGGCCTTCTTTAATAGTCACCCTTTTCCGGTGGCCGCCAAAAGGGCAGGAGTGACAGGAGACAAAGTTTTTCATTTCCATGACTTCGTCCATATGCTGGCCGGTAAGCTTGTTAAGCCCCTCCCAGGTCCCCGGATCCTCGCTCCAGTTTTTGATGGGAGGATCTCCGAGGGGGATCCAGTGGGGAACAAAACCGGCAGTGCCAAAGGGAGTAAGGACTTCGTCAAAAATAAAGCCCTTCACCATTTCACTCCACTGCTTCCTCACTTCTTCAAATTCAGCCTTGTTATATAACGGCACGTTCCCCTTTCCCCTGACGGCAATTCCCTTCAGCTTTTTTGAACCCATCACCGCCCCCAGTCCGAAACGGCCGGCCACATTCCCGTTGTCATGTATGATACATGCCATGGCACTCAGGTTCTCTCCCCCCTGGCCAATCCGAAGAATCTTCATCCGGGAATCACCGGTTTCCTTCATTATGGCTTCTTCTGTCTCATAGGCGTCCAGGCCCCAAATCTTTTCCGCATCCTGAATTTCCACGTTCCCTTCGGTAACCATGAGCAAAACCGGAGTCTCTGAGGCGCCGGTGACGATAATTCCATCGTATCCGAGAAATTTCAATTCCGATCCGAAAAAACCCTGAGACTCTGATCCCCCAATACCTCCGGTTACCGGAGACTTGGATACAATCGCGTTAAGATTGCCCCCCGGAGCCCTGGTTCCGGTAAGGGGCCCGGTAAAGAAAAAGATGGGGTTTTCCGGCTCAAGGGGATCAACCCCCGGGGGCGCCATCTCATACAACAAACGGGATCCTAAACCTTCACCGCCCATATATTTTTCCACCAACCCATCATCCAGAAGAATTGTCTCCACCTTTCTTCCTGTCAAATCCACCCTTAAAACCTTTCCCGCATAAGCTCCTTTGATAAATTTTCCCATAAATTACCCCCCTTTTATTCGGTAGTTATAATTGATGGTTGATTAATTTCTAAATCCCTGAATACTCTGATAGTTCAATTCCGGCACTCATTGACGAAAACCACGGGCCTCAATTCCACCTACAGGTTCCATGTTCGGCGTTTCAAAAAAAACAGTTTCCGCAAGAATCTTATAGACCCAGTAGCCCTGATGAGAACAAGCGGAACCTACCGGGTGCCAGCCACCCGAACAGGGATAGAGATTCTTTATGGGAAAATTCCTCACATCCGCCAAATCAGGTATCGGTCTGAACCTTCCTACCTGTGTTCCTTCAAGGTCTATCACACACCAGTTTCCGGCGGGCGCATAGTTTCTGGCATGCTTTGCCGTAAAATATGGAGTTATCGGCACATAGCCAATGACATTATCCCAGGTCATGTTGGGAGCAAACTTCTTCCAGAATGAAATGATTTCATTGGCATGGGTTTTTTCTATCTCTTTCCATTGGGCCGGAGAATAACTCGTGGCCGGCAAAACAAACTGTTCGGTAAGAACACATGCCTTATCAGGAGGGGCGAAATTTCCCGGGGCGTGAATCGACCAATTGGACGCGATGAGATTAAACTTTTCGGGGTCCGGCCAGAGCCCGGCCCTCCTCCGGTAGGATTCTTCCAAAAATGCTTCCATCCCGTTCTTTTTTCTTCCCAGTCCCATCCAGCCCATGAAGGGAAGGTCGGAATCAAATGCCGCGGCCCTGTACTGTGGATGCTCCCTAAGAGCCCAAGTATACCATGATATGACGATCCAGTTCATGGAAATATTTTT
>JAFDIX010000509.1 GCA_019307805.1 Deltaproteobacteria bacterium
CCCCTTGAGAATCAGTTTTTCCAGGGCCCTGATTCTGAAACGGTCCAGGCCCATGATACTGTTGGAGAGTTGATCCCCATGGCCCCCCACCTTGACCACGAGATATTCTTCAATCAAATGCACGGGATATTTTGAGGAAATCCGTAACCAGAGATCATAGTCCTCGCAGGCGGGAAGGGTCTCATCAAACGGCCCCACCTCATCGATCAAGGAGCGTTTGAGCAACACGGCAGAGGGGCTGACCAGACAGAGTCGCAGAGAAGGCTCAAAGATATCACCGGATGGCTTGCGATGCCTTTTCCTGGGATTGACGCGCCTGCCGTGCCTTATCCAGTACTCCTCTGTCTGGCATGCCACGGCATCAGGATGCTGATGAAAAAAGGCGGTCTGAACGGCCAGTTTTTTCGGAAGCCAGTAATCATCAGAGTCCAAAAAGGCGATCAATGGAGAACTTGCGGCGCGAATGCCCGTGTTCCGGGCTGCTGAAACGCCCATGTTCCGGGGATGGGTCAGGGATATGACCCGCTCATTAAATTGTTTCAGGACACTGGGGGTCGCGTCAGAGGAACCATCGTCCACGACAATGATTTCAAAATCGCCGGTCGTCTGGTAGAGGACCGAGGAGATCGCCCGGGTCACCATTCGGGCCCGGTTGAAGGTCGGAATGATGACGCTCACCATCGTCATGTCAGGAGTTGCCACGCAAGCCCCAAAAGGCCCGCCAGATAGAGGTTTCCTTCAACCATGGCCTCGAGCCGGGTACCCGGATAAAGCCAGTGTCTATGGTATGCCAAAAGGCATAGGGCGAGAGTGAGAAGACAGAGCAGCATGAGATAGGAAAAGGGGCCCACCACACCGAAAAGAGGAGAAAAAAACAGGATCAAGGCGCCCAAAGAAAGGACCCATTTGAGTAGATGGATGGTCCTTTTTTCGCCCATGACAATAGGGAGAGTCTCCACGCCAACAATGAGATCCCCCTGGGCCTGAAAGATATCAAAGAGCGCAGACCTTACATAAGTGACTGAAATAACAAATATAAATGAAACGACAGCCCCGGGGAAGGACACGCCGGAGGATTCCAGGAGAGGAATCAGGGCGGTGACGGCCCCCCAGGCAAGGGCCACGGAAAGTGTCTTTGAACCCGGAATGTCCTTGATTTTGGAAAAGCGGGAAAGGGACTGAAGACGCGGAGGGACAATGGGCATGCTGTAGAGAACACCCAGGATGCTCAATGCGGCCATGGCAAAGAATGTGGCCGGGCCAATAAAATAGGAGAGGGCGAGCACACCGATCATTGAGGCAAGAGAGGTCAGGATCAGAAATATCCTGTTATTACTATAGAAACTGGCCATTTCAGGATCATTGTAAGTGCTGGCCCCCTTGTCCAGAAAACGATTTGCCACATGCATGGAGTAGATGTAGAGAAAGGCAAGGCAGGGGTAGAGCAGATCGGGCTTCCTTCCCGCGACCATGGCAGCCGCATGGGCAAGGCAAGCGGCCCCAAGGGCCACCCCAAGGTTACTCAGTAAAAGAAACTTTATTGCATTTCTCAGCCATCTGGCCGGGGCCGTCTCCTTTCGGGTGCGGATTCTTTCAATGGCCCGGACCACATCCTTGATCATCCAGTTGGGGGTGGAGGCGCCTGCCGTGACGGCGACCACTTCCATCTGAGAGAGCTGATCCCGATCCAGGGCATCTTCGGTCTCCACATGAAATGTGGGCAGCCCCACACCCTCTGCCACCTGAACAAGCCGTTGCGTATTCCCGCTGTGATAGCCCCCGACGACAATAAGACCATCCACCTGTCGGGCGAATGATCTCACCTCTTCCTGTCGGCTGCGTGTGGCGTCGCAGATGGTGTCGGACAAAAGGGCGTCGGGGAACCGGTCTTTGACCGCCGCCACAATTTTTTGAAATTTTTGTTCGTCCTGGGTGGTCTGGGCCACCACGATGAGTTGCTCACAGTCCGGTAGATGTGCCACTTCCCGGGGCTCGTTGATGACATAGGCGCGGTCATTCCCATATCCCACAAGCCCGATGACCTCAGGATGATCCCTGTCTCCAACGATCACAGCGCAATAGCCCTTTTTGGTATGATAACGGATGATGGCCTGGACCTTTGCGACCCGGGGACATGTCGCATCAATGATGTGTAGGCCGGAGGCCCTCAGGAGCTTGCGCTCATCCGGGGGAATACCGTGGGCCCGGATCACCAGGGTCCCTTGCTTGAGATGCCGAAAATCATCCACCGCTGTGATGCCCTTGGACTCGAGCAGCCCCATCACTTGCCTGTTATGGATAAGGGGACCGTAGGTATATATGGGGCCGCGGTTTTTGTTGGCCTCGGCCAGGACCATTTCCATGGCCCTTCGGACGCCCATACAAAACCCGGCGGTTCTTGCTTGTTTGACCTTCACGACATTATATCCTGCAACGAGGAAAAATAAGTGTCCATGGCAGAGACCAGGGTCCCCATATCATTGATGCGGGAGATGGATCCCCGAAAGTCACTGCTGTGGGGAAGTCCCTTGGTATACCGGAGCAGCAGACCCCGCATCACAAGTGCTGCCCTGTGTTCTCCCATGGTTTCACAAAGCCCGTGAAAATGCTGCAGTATGAGGTCCCTGCGATCAGAAAGGGTCGGTTCGTATATGGGCAGGCCCTGCTCCAGCTGCATCACCTGGGTAAAAAGCCAGGGGTTCCCCACCGCCCCCCTGCCGATCATGACCCCATCGCAACCGGTCCTTTGCTTCAGATCCAGGGCCTGGGATGGCTTGCAGACATCCCCATTTCCGATGACCGGGATTGTGAGTTGCTCCTTGACCCGGCCGATCCATTCCCAGTCAGCAGGGACCGCATACCCATCAGTGGCAAATCGGGGGTGTACGGTAATCGCATCCGCTCCGCAGTCCTCTATGATCCTGGCGATCTCACAGACCGTGGGCTCTGCAGGAGACCAACCGGCACGAACCTTTATTGTAAGGGGGACCGGGCAGGCAAGACGCACGGCAGAGACAATCCCTGCCACCTTGCGGGCATCCTTCATGAGGGCGGCCCCCGAACCCGTCTTTGCCACTTTTTTTACCGGGCACCCCATGTTGATATCCACAATGTCCGCGCCGGCCTCTACCACCATCTGGGCGGCCCGGGCCATTACCTGGCGGTTCGAACCAAATATCTGGACAGCAAGGGGTCTCTCTGAAGGGTGGGACTTGAGAAACTGCAGGGACCTTTTCGACCGTCGGGTAATGCCTTCTGCGCTGATCATTTCGGTGGTGACCAGTCCTGCACCCAATTTCTTGATCATGCGCCTGAAGGGAAGGCTGGTAATCCCTGCCATAGGGGCCATGACAAGGCTGTTATCCAAAGCTATGTTTCCAATGCGCAACATACCACCATTGTAAGAGAATTGGTTAAATAGTTGA
>JAFDIX010000510.1 GCA_019307805.1 Deltaproteobacteria bacterium
GTAGCCTGGTGTGTATACGGTATGGTGGATTTCTGCTATTTTGCATTAATGAGAAGCAGGTGGTTCAGGCCCAAGCTGGGGGAAGTTCTCAAGGATGAAGGGTATGTGACGGAACAGGAGCTTGAAGAAGCCCTGGCTGAGCAGGGCCAGAGAACCGGAGAGATTCTGGTGCAGCAGGGCTGCCTCACCCGGAATCAGCTCGAGGCTTCCCTCGAAGAACAAAGCAAGACCTCGAAGAGGCTTGGGGACATCCTCACAGAGCAGGGATATGTCACGGAAGAGGAACTCCACAAGGCATTGGACCTGGTTGGCAGGCGATTGGGGCAAATTCTCGAGGAAAAGGGTTTCCTCAGGGAGCATGAGCTGTACTGGTGCCTTGGGCAACAACGTTTCGGCGTGAGGACCATTAAGTGGGATTAGATCACAAGGTCGATCATGGCGTCTGACGCCTATTTGCTCCTATTCCACGTACCATCCAAAAACTGATCCCTTCCGGAACCCATGCGATACTGTTTGTATCGGAAAGGATTCTTTTTGTAGTAGTCCTGATGGTACTCTTCAGCCTTGTAAAAAGGCCCGGCCGGCACGATCTCAGTCACTATCGATCCTCTAAAGCGGCCCGATTTCTCAATGCCTGACTTCGAGGCGAGAGCCAGCCGTTTTTGATCGTCATTGTGATAGAAAATGGCTGTTCGATATTGTCGCCCCCTGTCCACAAATTGCCCGTCCTTCTGGGTAGGATCGATGTTCTGCCAAAAGGCCTCGAGTAATTCCTCATAGGAAACTTTTTCCGGGTTGAAAAGGACCTGGATCGCTTCTGCATGGCCTGTATTCCCTGAAGTAACAGCCACGTAAGTGGGGTTCTCTTCTTTTCCACCCGTATACCCGGAGGTGGTTGAGACAACGCCGTCCAGTTTGTCAAACGGTGGTTCCATACACCAAAAGCATCCTCCAGCAAAAGTCGCTTTCTGAAGCTTCCCATCATCACCGGAAGAACGGCTCCCTTTGCCTTCCGCAAAAGCAAGGCCCAGACCCAGCAGGAGAAACAATCCAACGAAGGTTAGTATTTCTTTTTCCATGGTCTCTTCCTTCCTTCAGTCGTGAGGGGCTCGGAACATCCTTTACCAGGCTTCACTCCATACTTGACAATAATCATGTTTCCTGGAAATGCCGCCCCAAAGGGTATAAAATATCGGAGCACTCGCCTTTACCCTAACGTTGCAACTAAAGGGTTTACTTTAGCACCTTTGTGTCAGGATGCTTTTTTACCCACTCTTTCCAGGACACATCTTCTGAAGGCACTTCCTCCAGCTTTCTTCCATAGTAGGGGCCCTGTATCCCCACGAGCCCACCTTCGTCCGGATACCACAGGGTTTCCGTCTCTTTATCGTAGAGCACAAAGGTATTCTTGTACGTCCAGCCGGATGGAACAAGTGTCAGTTTTCGGCCGTCGATTTGGCGGCTGTACACAGCCGCTAGGTCCACAAGTGGTCAGTAGGCTACAGAAACGGGGCTGGAACCCAAGTGGGTATTAGCGACCTCATGGAACCTGAGTCGTGACACTGAATAGGCCTGGGCGTCCTTTCCCTTGGAAATACCAATGACACGAAGCCTTCGGGACACACCGGGCTTGCCGTCATTCACATGGGAGTCATCCAGGGTTTGAAATGCATCTCGACCGATTCCATGCTGAAAGGATGCAGGATTGAACCCTCTGGCCTCCGCCTGGGTCACATCCCACCGTTCTCCTCTCTGGTCCAGGATGTAGGTTTTGCCCCCTTCCCTTTGGACAAAGGATTGGCCTTTCTCCGGCAGCATGAAGAAAGCAACCAGACCAAGAATAACTATAGGCATGATGGATTTTTTGAGCATGGCATTCCTCTCCTTTCAAAAGGCTTTTGGAGTTTTGTCGCCTTTTTGGAGAAAACCTTACACGGGAAAAAATGCAGGTGAGCAAAGTTTGCTATTTTTGGGTCATGATACCAGGGAGTGTTTGATTCTCTCTCTGGCCTCCTGGGAGAGTATTGCAGGGGGTGCCGGGTCCTTGCGAGGGATGGAATGAATGCGTAGCAGATCCCTGATAAAAAGCATCTGCTTTTTTTGTCTTGAGCAGAACTTACACATGAGGAGGTGCATACGAATCAAGACCCGCTGAAAAAAAGGCGGTTCTTCATCCAGCGATTGGGAAACCCGTCGGGTCACTTCATTGCAGCGAAACATCCAATGATTCATCAGGTCTCCTCCTCCCCAAACCAGTTTATTTCGAGGCAGCGTCTCATACGCATTCGCGCACGATAGAGCATCACCCAGCAATTAGACGCCGAAATGCTCATGACCTTACATATTTCTTCACAGCCCATCCCCTCCATCTCACGGAGTCTCAATGCGCTGGACAGGTTTTTGGGCAATTCGGCGAGGCAGTCAGTAAATATTTTCCAGAACTCCTTGCGCTCCACAAGTCGGGATGGATTGACCTCCCATTCCGCCGGTTTAAGCCGCCATTCCCCTTTCTCATGAAAGAATTCTTTTTCAAGGTCTGCCATGGTCTCCACATCTTCCACGGGCTTCTCCCTGCTCATTTTTCGCAGGTTGTCCACAATCTTGTTCTTGAGAATGGCCACTAGCCATGTCCTCACAGATGATCTGCCTTCAAAACCCTCCTGCGCCCTGAGGCCGGCAAGAAAAGTCTCCTGCACGAGGTCTTCCGCGATCGTGGGATCCCCTGTTCTGGACAATGCATACCCGAAGAGATAATCACCGTACTGGTCCACCCAGGACTCGGGATCCATGGTCGGTCTGTCTTCTTTCTTGGACTTTGACGCCATTTCATTCCCCGCAACCAGAGAGGCAACCCGTTGCCTTTGCTGGACAGGTTCATGGTTTCATGATGGCCCTGAGTAAATATAGCACTCCCCGAATTGATATAGACTTCTTTGTAACTACTCAGGTTGTCGTTACGCTTCTTTTAACAAAAATGGGCCGGTCCCCGCAACCAAATCCTGCCCTGCATTCCGGAAGACAGAGAATCATGGCTGTGGACTCAAATGATTTGAGAGGTTGTAAGGTTGTTTTCTCGAACATGACTATTATAATATTGCTATTAAATAAACTTAAATTGAAGTACTTTATATTAAAGGTGTGATGGGTTGATGAGAATTTTGCTACTCAAAGTGTCAGGGAATCTGCCTCCCCCTGTCAGGGGCCTGGGGGGCCTGGTCTTTATCCTGTGTATGCTCATCACTTCACCGGTATTCTGCGGGGTCGCTGATATGGTCCCTGATGCAGCGCCGGGAGTTCTTTCACCCCGTGACCCCCAATTTGATGCTCCCGTCTCCCGGGGCATCCTCCTGGCTTTTACCGATCAACACGAGCAAAGTCTTCGAATCTTCAACCGCCTGCTCCAAGCCCAC
>JAFDIX010000511.1 GCA_019307805.1 Deltaproteobacteria bacterium
TATTTTGCCTGAAAATCCAACAACTGACGATAGTAAGGTGATGCGGAAGGATTTCTCTCGTCAATCTGCTGTACAATAAGGGTCTCGGGGCCGAACAGGTAGTTGGTTTCCTCGTCGCAGATGGAATCCGCTGTCCTGAAAAATTCTTCTAAGTGATGGGCTTGCCTTTCCGGCACGAATTTTTCCGTGTATGGATCCAGATTGGGCTGAATCAAGGCCACCGTAACGGTTTCTCCCTCCTCCCTGAAATTGTCAAATATCTGATAAGAAACCAGAACAGGGGTGAAAATTAGAAGAACGGTTACAACTCCCATAGGGACGAGGGATCCCAAACCCCTTTTCCGGTAAATATCAACCATTTTAAAGATCGCAAAATTGGTCAGGATAATCCAGAGAGTGCCCCCGCGAAGGCCTGTATACTCAACCCATTGGATGAGTTTGGGTGCCGTAGCCAGGGCGTTACCCAGATTGAGCCAAGGCCAGGCCAGGTCCCAGAACTCATGAAAATGCTCATATCCCATCCAGATAATCAGAAAAGGAAATAACAGGGGGATGCTCAGGTTTGTTCGAACTCGGCTTATGGACCAGAAAACAAGGGCCTGCACAAGGGAATTGGCCAACATGATGAGGATGGCCCCGAACCACTGTGCCTGTGTGATCCACCAGGTTCCCACAATATTCCACAGTAGGAAACTGACAAAGGCATAATTGAATAGGATATAGCGGTTTGGGTGATCCCGGGTTTCCTCCTCTAAGAGTAAAAGGGGTACCCATGCGATGAAAATCAGAAAGAACAGAGGCGTAACAGACCAGGGAAGGCCCAGCAACAGACCACTGGTGAGGGACAAAAAAAGGTTTCTTCTCGTGTTTTGATCCATACAGAGAAATCCCTGCCAAGGAGCGAGCCCGCAAGAAAAGAGTGCGATGCGATTTCTATTCCATTTATGCCTAAAAATTGCTCAGAAAGGGTGATTTTGGAGGCTGTATCGTATTGGATTGTGATACAAGAGTCTTTTTTGATACATTGTCCTCATCTTCGATGGGCCACCCGCCCCCAAGAGCTTTGTAGATGCGGATCAGGTTAAGCACCACATTGGCCTGGCTGGCCACAAGCTTATCCTGCTGCTCAAACAGGCTTTTCTGGGTAACCAGCACATTATTGAAATCCGTCAGTCCTGTCTCATACTGGACGATGACCAGATCCACGGCTTCCCGGGTTGCCGCAACCGCTGCAAGCAGCCAGTCGCGCCGAATCTTCTCCTCGCTGTGAGCCACCATGGCATTTTTGACTTCTGCCATGGCCTTGAGCACCGTATCTTTGTATTTGAACAGGTCCTGTTGGGCGATTTCCTTGTGAAGGGCGATTTTACTGCGGGTTTTGCCACCGCTGAAAAAATTCCATTTAATAGGTGATTTTATGCCCCAGGCCAGGCTTGATCCGCCGCCCATATCCGAGAAGGACCCTGTTTCCAGTCCGAAAAACCCTGAAATGGCAAATCGGGGATAAAGGTCTGCCGTGGGTGCTGCAATCAAAGCCGTCTGAGCGGCGAGCTGTTTTTCCGCCATGCGAATATCCGGCCTTTGACGTAAAAGGTCTGCAGGAACACCGATGCCGATATTCTCCCTCGCTAAAGGAATGGGCTCGGTTTCCGCCAGTTTTGCATGCAGGGTTTCCGAGTTCACGTCGAGTAGGACCGCGAGCCGGTTGATTATAGAATTGAGGTGGATCCGGAAGGGAGGAATGGCGGCTTCCGTGTTGGCCAGGTTGCTCATGGCCTGGGCCGTGTCTAACTTGGAGGCAATGCCGCTGTCATACCTGACCTGGGTCAGTTCCAGCATTTTGCGCTGAATAACGGCATTGCCTTCAGCGCATTGAATTTGGCGCTGACAGGCACGAAGCTCAACATAGGCCAGGGCCACTTCGGCAAACAGGGTGACTAAAACATCCCGATAATCCTCAATAGATGCTTCGTATTCAGCGCCCGCCGCTTCGATCTGGCGTCGTATTCGGCCGAAAACATCGATTTCCCATAAGGCGTCAACACCCACGGCGAACATGTTCTGTCCGCTAAATCCATTCGGAGGGGTCAGTTGTTCCAGCGGGCCGTGGTCGCTGTGCTTTAACCGGGAAACCGAGCCAAAGGCATTGGCGTTGGGCAATTCCCGGCCGGAAACAATGCCGAGACGAGCCCGTGACGCGGCGATGCCTGAAAGGGCGATTTTTAAATCCAGATTCGATTGACGGGCTTGCTCAATAAAGTGGTTCAGGAGCGGGTCATCAAAGATTTTCCACCATGTCTGCAGGGAGGCGCCGGACTGCTTAGCCATTTCCCGGGATATGGCCTCGTGCCACGCATCCGGGGTTTTGATTTCAGGTTTTTGGTAGTTTGGGCCCACCGGTGCGCAGCCTGATGAAAAGGCGACGGCCAGAAAAATTGTGACTGCTGAAATGGCAGCCCTTGCTCTGAACAACATTACCGTTTTGCCCTTCTTACGTTAAAACAAATTCATAAGGTCTAAAATGGATTGAAAAGATATTTCAGATAACTTTCCGAGTGGATTTCAATCTGTCGCAGAAAAACCAGAAATTCGGGCGTGTCATGGGTGAAGATGGCCACCAGTCCACTGGCCCCAAAACGAACCGGATAGTCCGGATGTTCTTCCGTCATGTGAAGCCTGACTATAAAATCACCCCCCCCACTAACAGCCTCTTCTTTGGGGATCTCACCGCTGGGCACTCCCTGCGCATTGCCATTGGCCCAAATGACGCTCACTACTTTTGCGGGAAAAACCTTTCCAGGATACATATCAAAGGCAATTTCCGCGTTATCTCCCGGTCTAACCCTCTGAATGCCCCGTTGGTCCATTTTGGCCGCAATCCAGTACTGCTCACTGTTGATAAAGGTCATCACCGGCTTTTTGAGACGGGTGAATACTCCCGGATAGAGCTGCAGGTTGGAGACATACCCGTCCGAGGGGGCTCGTATGATGGTATTTTTCAAATTGTATTTTGCGGTGGCCAATTTGGCTAAGACTTCTGCAATTTCCGTATGTTCATCTCCAACCTCAGAATCAAAGGCCAGTTGGGCCTCGCGTACTGCAGCCTTATTCCCCTGGAGCTGGGCTTTCAGGGCCGCTACCCGTTGCTCAATCTGTTCAAGACGCATCTTGGATACAGCGTTTTTTACCGCTGCTTTTGAAAGCATGTCATATTTGGCCAGTGACCCTTTGAGGGTTGCCTTGGTGCGCGCCGCACCTGCCCTGGCTTCGACAATTTGCTGCCCCAGCTTCTGGACACTGGTGCCGGCTGAAGCCAGATGCGCCTCATATTCATTTACCCTGTTTTGCCAGGGCTCCGGGTCCATCTGGAAGAGAGGATCTCCTTTTTTTATGGGCGTATTGGAAGTAATCTGCACCACATAGGATTGAACAAATGCCTCCTTGCTGTAGGGAGTATACTGTCCCAGACTGAGTATTTCCGTCAATACCGCCGCCACCCAGAGTCCGAAAACAACAAATTTCCAGAACAGGTTGAACTTCAACAGCTTGAAATCAAAGAATATCAGGCGAACGAGAAAAAAGTAGGCAATTGTAATCAGAAGTTCCATAGTGATTTGGTTAAATCAGGCCGTGTGGTTTTCAACTTGGTCCGCATCTTTTTCATCTGAATCAACAGAACGTTTATCAGTGTCTTTTGAAGGCGCTGTCGGGGGCTCGTCATCGGCTTTTGTATACATGACCCCGATTACGGCGCCGGAGTAGGCCCAGACCAGCGCCAACATCCATAGGGGAAATACGATCAGACCCAGAAGGGACGTAACTTCAATGGCCTGGGTCTGAGGATGGTTTCGTGCCTTGGCGATCTTTCCAGGGTAGGTATGGATTTTAACGATTCCGAGAATGATCGTGATCACGGAAAAAAAGATCAGAAAGAGAGAAATGTAGTCCAGTTTCGTCATAATCGCTGAATGAGGGATGCAAAAGCTGGTATTTTTTAAATTTTGCAGAGTTTATTCTATCATTAAAAACAAGGCAATACAAATTTTTGAAAAAGTTGGCTCCGATCGTCAATTCCACCCAGAGGATGATTCCCTGGGAAGGCGGCATTCGAGGAGCCTTAATGGGCTGTTTGATAATATCATTTCCTTTTTCTTCCACACCTACACTTCTTCCCCTTTACTCTCTTCTAAGTTTAAGTAGGATCCCAATCTCAATATTAAGAATAGTGCACATATTATTAACATAATGTCAATATATGCCCCTAACCTGAAAACTCCGAAGAACCCAAAATAAAGAGTGATTAATGCCACTGTTGTCTCTAATATTACTGATCTTGGTTTTTCAGTCAAACAGAGGAAACCACAGATAGTTACCATCGTAGGACAGTTCACGACACCGAGAGGAGAATTGTATAACGCATGTAACCAAATTGGGGTTTCAACCCAGTGCAAATACCAGAAACCAAAGACCATCCCTATAATTCCAAAGAAAAGGTTAGCTGGTTTCAGGTTTTCAAGCTCAAAATTCAGTTGCTTCTTAAAATAAGCATTTATTATCAGTCCAAAGAACATTGCAAAAATTATGATATTGGGAAGTATCATATATTTTATCGCAATTACGGTGGCAGAAAGAGATAGAAAAGCAATAAATAGAAAAAACAGGGCACCCCTGAGCTTTTTTGAGATCAGTCCTATTATCATAACCACCAAGAATATTATATGAGCAATGACAGAAAAAGTTCTTAACTGATCTGTAACATTTGACAGCATATTGGTAATTTCTTCCGGTGACTTCATCATGGTCATAATAAAGATCACCATAAGCAGTAATCCCAGGGCAACCCACTTAATTGTATTCTTCATAGTTACCACCTCCATTTACCAACTCCAGTCTTTCATGATTTTCTCAAAAACCGATTCCCATCCTCTAAGGGCCCCGACAAACCCACCGCCTGGATTACCCCAGACAATGGCCAGGTAGAGTCTTTTAACTGTATAACATAATCAGATTTCTCTTACATGTCTTTTTGGCATAAGCATAATTCATAAAAAGACCTTACTCAAAGGGGATGCGATGGAATGGACAGAACGAGGGATAGGATGGTTATTTCAGGTGTGAATCGGAATCATAACTGCTTGATTTTCAGTTGCAGGAATACAAAAGACCCATATTCATCTGCCACGAAACAAATCCGACCATAGCTGCCTGCTTTCATTTTTGACAGGATTTGCAGGTGAACAGGATATAAATTATAGAGAAAAATATCTCAATAATTTTCAATCAGCAACACGATATTTACCATCGCTTATCCATTTGACAAGTGCCGGACGCTCCTGGTATCATTTTTTAAATTTCAACTGTTTACTCCCCGGCAGGACATAGCAGCAAGAAA
>JAFDIX010000512.1 GCA_019307805.1 Deltaproteobacteria bacterium
ATTTTATGTCACCCTCATGAGACTCTATGATCTTATGTACGATGGCGAGCCCGAGGCCCGTTCCCGACTGCTTGGTCGTGAAGTAAGGATCAAATACATGGCTGATGTCCTTCCTTTTGATCCCCTTTCCCGTGTCAGATACGGTGATCCTGAGCCCCCCCGCCTCATTGGCTACCTCAACTGCCAGGGTTCCGCCTTCTTCCATGGCCTCGATGGCATTGAGGTAGAGGTTCAGCAGGACCTGGTGGATTCTGTCTCCATCCATGGGGACCTGTGGGATTTCATCAGGCAGCTTTGTCTCTATTTTGACATCACTTGTCAGGGCCTCTCTTTCGATCGTTTTCAGGGAATGCTGAATAACCGGTCCCAATGGAGAGGGTTTTTTCTGGACAGTCATTGGTCTTGCAAACTCCAGGAGCTGGGTGATGACCCGGTTCAAACGCTCCACCTCCTGAACCATGATCTCGGCCGTCTTCCTGTCCTCCGGGACATTCTTGTATCTCTCCCCAAAATAGGTGGCAAACCCCTTGATTGAACTCAAGGGGTTCCTAATTTCGTGGGCAATGCCCGCGGCCAGTCTTCCCAGGGATGCCAGGCGCTCGCTCCTCTCGATCTCTTTTTGGAGTGCCCGTACCTCGGTCAAATCTCTGAAGAGAATGAGGTCTCCCAAAACCATACCGTCGTCGCCCTCCAGTTTGGACAGACTCACCCCCAAGGGGATGGCACGCCCTTCACCCAGGGGACAGTCCAATTCCTGTTCAAGGACCCTTTTTCCATCCGTAACCCTGTTCCGAAGGGCCCATAACTCGTTCGGCAAAACTTCGTCTGCACTTTTTCCAAGGACAACCTCAGAAGGCCTTTCCAGCACGGATTCGGCGGTCTGATTAAAGGAGGCCACTTTACCCTCACCATCAATGGCAAGCAGTCCAATTGGCATGTTTTCCACCACATTATCGGAAAAGGCCTTGATCCGGCTGAGTGACATCCTGGTAGACCGATATGCCTGCACCATGAAGAGTGAGAAGATGCCGGCAAAACCTATAAGAAGAAGGATGGCGGCCATGATTACCGTATGTCGGGTGTCCGCCCTTCTTGCCGATTCTATGGGACCCATGTCCAGGCCCACATAAATAATTTGTTCGGATTTTGTTTCACCCCGATCTGCCCTGTTTTCCGGCATGCCCGACCTGTGGGGCATCATCATACTCCGGGATCCGCGAAATCCCCCTTTGGCAGGCATGAAGCGCCGAAAAATTTCAAAGGTGCTGACTCCATCTGGATTAGAGATCTGTCGCCATTCCACATCTTTTGATTCATACACCGGTTCAAGGTCCAAACCTCTTCCATAGGTCTCACCGATTTTTTCAGGATCACTGTGTGCCAAGATGGTCCCATCCTTATCGGTGACTATGAGATAATCGATGTCCGGCTGCTGGGCCGTCTCCGCCAACAGCCTCTGGAGTTGGAAACCGCCTCCTCCCCGCCTCCCCATCATTCCCATCATGCCGGTCCTGGCACCTGCCTCAAAGGAACGGATCAACGCCGCCCCCTTTTCCAGAAGGAGACGCGTTGTGCTTTCCTTTTCTTTGTGGATGTTCTGCAGGGTCCAAAACATAAAGATGGGCGCCAGGATAAGAACCGAGCCCAAGAGGAGCCACGGAGGGGTCCCAATCCATGTTTTTCTCTTTTTTCTATTCATTGCTCTCCATCCGTATCAAGATCACGGTTAGTCCACAAACCTCTGAACCATGGAACTTTGAACCTGAGTAGTTACCGAACATTAAGATATGTGGCAAGATGCATACCAAATATCCATTTTGATAACCTTTTCCTCAAAAACCCCGGAGCAACATCGAAATCCCTAATAATCACAGTGGTTTTTACCTATAGAAAACATTTCAGCAAAACCTGATTTTAATTGGAACCTGGATATAATGTAATCACTGGATACTTTTTATCCATAAATTCTTCAACGTGCATACTTTTTATCCAATTCGTTCTCTACTGCATCCCCGCTGAATTCCTATAACCGAAGCAACACAAAAACTTTCGCGAGCAATTTAAAAGGGTTACCCATCTCATCCCATTTCTGGCATGTTCGTTGCCTTAGGAAAGAGACGAGATTATAAAAAAAGGAGGTAATCATTTTGGAAAAGATAAAAGGATTCAAGTGGAGGGGGATGTTTACTTTTCTGGTGGTCCTGGCCCTGGTGGTTGATGCCGTTTCAGGGATCATCCTCTATATCACCCCACCCGGCAGGATTGCCCACTGGGGCAACTGGACTTTGTGGGGCCTCAACAAGGGTGGATGGCAGGCAATTCACACCGTATTTTCGTTGCTCTTGCTCTTGGTCATTGTGGGTCACCTTTACTTCAATTGGAGAGTCCTGGTTCACTTTTTCTGGAGCAAGATTCAGAATGCCATGAACCTGAAATGGGAACTCGCCGTAGCTACCGTGATTATCATTCTCGTGTTCGTGGGCACTCTCTGGAATGTTCAACCCTTCAAAAGTGTCATGACCCTGGGGCGGGACTTGAAACTCAGTTGGGCTGAAGGGAACGGTTCTTATCCCGGATTTGGTCGTGGAAGAGGCGCTGCCATGAATTCCAGAAGGAGCCATGATTCCCGCTGGCAAGGTGAAGGAGGCCGTATCTCACGGACCATCCACACAGAGACCGCACCCTTTGGAGAGGGGAGAAAAGGTTTTGGCAGGAGGGCATTGGGTCAGAATGCTCCCATGCAATCCGAAACTCGACCCTACCGCGCTGGGGGGCAAGGCTTTGGGAAACGCGCTTATGCCCCGATGCCGGCTGAAGCACCCGCGGCCGAAAGGCTGAAGGGCCGAGACATTGTCCGGCTGGGAAAGCCCGAGACACTCAAAGGGATCCTTGTCCGGCAAAGGGATGAATGGGCCCTCACAGTTGACAAGACAGCCTATGAGATACACATGGGACCTGCCGAATTTAGAACCCACAAGGGTTTTACCCTCACAGAGGGGGAAGAGGCGACTGTCAGCGGGTTCTTGTATGGAAAGGATTTGGCCGTGACCACTATGGAGACCAATGGAAAATCCATCGTGTTGCGGGACGACACCGGACGGTCCCTCTGGGCCGGCACAAGCTATGGCAGAGGTGCAGGCAGGGGAAAGATGAACAGGCTCTAGATAGGATTCCTTGATAAATACCTTTTAATCACTATCTTTTCGAGAAATCTTTCAAACACATGCATGGCGAAGGGTACTCAACTTCGCCATGCATGTAATCATCCCGGGAGGACACTATGGCAAAAAAGAATATGAAATTCAGCTGGCGTGGATGGACCACCTTTGTTGTGACCATCTCCTTCATCCTGGATACCCTGTCCGGAATCATTCTCTATATCGCGCCGCCCGGAAGGATCGCCAACT
>JAFDIX010000513.1 GCA_019307805.1 Deltaproteobacteria bacterium
GCCGACCCCTTTCATGTATCGCCCGGAGCCTTACCTTGTATCAGGAAAAGGGAAAAAAGTGTTTGAGATACATCAAATCCAACGAGATTATCCGTACAATTGTTCATAGCTTTATTTGGTTCGGTATATTCCCCCTCGCTACTTGCTGCTTCAAATTGGTTTATCTAATCAAGCTGTTGCGTTCAAAGCTGTCGCCAACCCCCAAATTATGAGCCCATAAACTATCCAATCTGCGATCATCTCTGCTTCTCCTTACAGTTAACGCCTCAATTCTTTCTCCCAAATGCGTTAATTATAGCCGCGGCAGGATAATAATTATTATGCAGCCTGCATAGTTGCTGCACAGCCTCAAGCCTCCAGACACCATCATCCTGCTCTGCCAGCCATGCCGACTTAAGTGTCACACGCATTTTTGGGGACATTTTCGTGACCTGGAATTTAATTGGCGGGACCGGCACACTTTCTTGAGGCACAACATTAATAGCCACCATCGCAGACAATGCATGACTACCAAATATCTCAAGCAGATACTGGCCAGTGCGCAGTGCAAGATCAGGAAGGACAACTTCAGACTTCACCAGGTACCTGTGCGCAACAATGATATTTGGAACTTCCACTCTGGTAATACGTATTTTGTAGGGAGGGCTTCCGCCTATCCACTGCAAACAAAAGTCACGGTTCCCTGAAGAAAGTTGTACAAAACTTGTTGATACCGCTGGTATTACAATGCGAGAGTGGCCATCGATACCACCTCTGGATACCATGGATACAACATTTTGCTCTGATCCACTCTCTTCACTAAATAACGACAGCACCCATTCAGTAAGATTCTTGTCCCAGTCAGCGGGTTCACCTGTACTTTCTACTGTGAATGGTGAGTCCGTCTTACTAATTGTGACTATGCTTCCATCATCTGATTCCAGCTGTATTTTCGAATTTTCACCATTAATGATAATTATATCGCCACGAATAAGACTAGAATACTTGATTCAATATTTGTTACCCAAGTAGCCGCTGACACAGAAGTCATAGTACATACATAAACTACAAATAATTTTAATGGAAGATATGCTCTAAGCATAGATCGACAAATTCGTAATGTCTCAATCATCTCCGCAACTCCAGTCGCTCTTTAAGGTCGGCTGCTAACTCATGTGGCTGCGCCTGAAATTGATGATTTGCAACTACCGGTTAACTCATTTAATGCGATAACCCGAGTGACAGACCGTACAGGCAGAAGTAATCTCTGCAAGCATTTTATAGGCTGGCAACGGATCGCCCTCCTCTGCTTTTAGTGCAAAACGGCTTGCTGCCCTATGCATACTGGTCCCTGCCTGACGCATGCCCTCTGGCATGAATTTTGCCATGTGGCTTGCCCCATGTGATTGCAGCGCACTCATACCAAGACGTTGTTCAGCTATTTCCGCAGCCGCATCCAGATCACCATCGCCCATATGCACAAGTATTTCATTAATCGCTGTCAAATGGTCGCGCATATTTGACATCATGTGTTGTTGCATCATTTCCGGTAACCGGACTAATTGCCGCGCATCATTGTCAGCAATTGATACCGGGCTTGTTGATACCAACAACACAAACATCGTTACACCGGTTACTTTTTTCATCATGCATCCATTCTCAAGATTATATTTATACCTGGCGCTTGCCACCAGCCGATCGAAAAGCGCATCGTAGTTTTCAGGTCGGTTGGTGGCATTGATACGCAATTAAAAGGACAGGGTTTTAACCACCGGATCAAAAAGCAGCCCCATTACAAGATCGGTATTACCCATTTTGACACCATCGATGAAATCAGCGCCGGCGATCCCGGAAGCCTTTGAACAAACTGTGCACGCTATGACCATACCACCATCCTTGATGAAGGCCTGTAGCTTATCCTGTATGGCGGCATGTGACGTGCGATTCTTGTCGGCAAGATGGATTCCCCTTACGTTCAACCAGATAGCTACTGGCTTGTAGCCTCTCTTTAGAACTTTTTGGTGAGCAAACATAATTGCCTTGTTTGCTGCTCGTGCATCATCGGTGGTCAGGTTAATAAACAAGCCGCCTTCCGGGTCTGCGGCATAGGTTGGTGAGAAAACGCTCGCAAGGACCACCAGAAGCGTGGCGAGGAAAATAGAATTGATGTTTTTCATGTGCTTTATACCTTTTAAAGTTGATGTTAAAAGCAATAAAGGGGCCGTATACAATTTTAAAATGTATCCGGCCCCTTTGATCTATTTAAGGCCATACATCACGTCATGTTCCAACTTCCAGCCCCAGGGCAGCTCTGAATTCTTCCAGCCGTCGACCACGCGCGCACCCTTGTGTGCACCGTCTTTGGATTTGCCCCCTTCAAAACCGTCGACCATGCTGTAGACATTGGGGTAACCCATGGCAAACAGGGCGTCGGCCGCAGGCGCACTGCGTGTGGAACCGGAGCGGCACATAAAGATGATATGGGCCTGCTTGCTGGTACCCAGCGCATCCAGGCGTGACTTGACGTCATCGCCAAAGTTCTTGTTGACGTAGCCGCCATAACTTTGTTTCTTTTCATCCCAGCGACTGGCATCGATAATTTTCCACGGGACATGGATATCCGTCATGTCCGTGTAGCCGGTAAATTTCACCTCGACCGGGTCACGAACGTCAATCAACACAACCTCGCGGACTTCAGGTTTTGTCAACATATCATGTGTTTCACGCGCATCAACATAAAGCCCCGCCTTGGTGCGCATGCTGGCCTTCTCCGGCGCATCCGCTGCGATGGCAGTAAACGCAAGTGGTACAAGTAATAACGCTATTAGTCTGTTCATGTGGTTAACTCCAGTAAAATGAAACGGGCGTTCAGGTTTCCTCCCCCCAAAATATCAATGCCCTGCCACGCAAATCTGTTGGCGGGAGATGGCATACAGTGTACGCACAATCAGATAGATAACGATGGCACACAGAATTCCAAGGAACAGCCAGGCAAGCACTGCATACCCTGGCAATTGGGTCAGATCATGCATCACCAGGGTGGCCACGGTCATCGCTGCCAGCGGGAACGAGTAGGCCCACCAGGACAGATAGAAAGGCAGACGCATGAAACGCGGCAGCTGCATGAACAACAACAGGGTGAGAAACAGCGCACTGAAGTAAAGCACGCGTCCGAAACCATCCAGGCCGCCGCTCAACTTCACATAGGAAATAAAACCGACCGCTGGCGGTGCAATCAGGATGAACAGCGTCGGCAGCAGTTTGTCCGGCAAGGGATGATGAAAGATCATCCGGTAAATAATAATGGTGAACAGCACCAGCCAGAACAGCAGGCCGATACTGAAAAAGAACCAGCTGATTTCCGGGCTGGCGTATGTCACACCTGCCACCGGCACCAGGATGTTACCAACCACCGGAATGAACCAGGCCGGACTGATATGCTTGATTTCGAAATCGGTCTTGTGAATCCAGGTGTTCAGGGCATACAGTGTGTAGACCAGGTGCAGCGAGGCACCCGTCACCCACAGTGCCTTTGAAAGCGTCGGCGCCAGCTGCATGGTCGTGATACTCAGCAGCACCAGGCTGACAGTGATGGTCGCACCAAAGCTCATTTTTACCGGGTCTGACAACTCCCCGATGACCAGCTCTGGATAGCGCACTACCTTCACCCCGTAGAACAGACCCAGCACGACAAACGCACACAGACTTAACAGGGCCACAAAATTACCCAGCACCGGAGAGAAATCCCAAAGGTCACCCGCACGCTGCAAGGCAATCGCCATGCCACTTAAACCCATCACGGTGGAGAAAAATGAAACCGGCAAATTCTGTAGTCGTGAATGCACTGTCATTGACCTCTGTTTTGCGCCGCACCTGGCAGCCGTTGAGACTACCAGGTGCTGCTCCTGAAGACTTTCCCGGCAGTTACCAGCCGAGTTCGCCGGCCTCTGTAGCATCAGCGATTTCGACGGCCACTGCTGACAGTTCAACTGGCTGCACCTCGGCCGCATTAATGACTTCACAATTACTGTCAAAGTCGTCAAAGGTCCACGGAACGTAGACCGGTTCGGCGGCCACTGCCATGGTACCGGCAATTGCCATACCCTTAACCAAAAGAATCATTGCAATCGATTTTTTCATCACACACCTCTATTAGTTACCAGAAATAATTCAGTCATTGAGCGGCTGTTTGATACTCACGGCCCCGCGCAAATCACCGGGCTTGTAGCCCACAGCCCGA
>JAFDIX010000514.1 GCA_019307805.1 Deltaproteobacteria bacterium
AACCAACTCATCCCTCGTGGCATAAAGGACAAGCGGGTATTGGATGTCATGGGATCCATTCCCAGGCATTTGTTTGTGGAAGAGGCCCTGGTGGGCGAGGCCTATAACGACCATCCTCTACCTATCGGACACAAGCAGACCATATCCCAACCCTACATCGTGGCTTTCATGACACAGGCCCTGGAACTGAAAGGCAAAGAAAGGACCCTTGAGATAGGGACCGGCAGCGGTTACCAGACGGCCATCCTTGCAGAACTGAGCAAGAAGGTATACACCGTTGAGCGGATTCAACCTTTGATGGAGAAGTCCGTAGACCTCCTTGTGCATTTAGGGTATCGCAATATTCAGTGCAAGGCCTTTGACGGGACATTTGGTTGGAGAGAGTTCGGGCCCTACAGCGCCATCATGGTGACTGCAGGCGCCCCCAAAATCCCGGACCCTTTGCTGGACCAACTCGCTGATGGCGGGCGTATCATTATCCCGGTAGGAGATAAATTCAGCCAGGAATTGATTCTCATCCGCAGGGAAAAAGGCAAATACAGAGAGAAAAACCTTGGCGGATGCCGTTTTGTCGATCTGGTAGGTGTCCATGGCTGGAAGACCTAGAGTTTCGCAACCGGAAGGCCCGGCTCCGGGTATCCCCTTGGGGGATATTATCTACCGGGTATTTCGGAACAATGGAATAATGGAATAGTGGAATGTTGGAATAGTGGGCTGACGGCAAACCCTTTCAGGAAAACTGCCTCGACCTTTGGATAGTGTAAGCTTTCAAAGACCAGAGCCTAGCCTCTTTTTTTTCTAATACTCCAATACTCCAACACTCCCCCTCAGCAATTCCGTTGAGCTATCTATCTCTGGCTTGGCCCTAAAACCAGGTTTTCTCTATTTCCGTGTGAGACAATTCATGGCGCGCAAAAAGGAGTCCCACCTCAAGCAAACCCAAGACCTCACCCTTCCCCTCACACAGCTGAAGGGCGTGGGCCCCAAGAGGGCTATGTTCCTGGCCCAAAAGGGGCTTCACACCGTTCTGGATCTCTTGTTTTTCACACCCCTGCACTACGAAGACCGGACCCGAATCACTCCGATCCGTGAGGCCCGGGAGGGGCAATCTGTTCTCGTCAGGGGCAGGGTGGTCTCGGGTAGAGAAGAAAGGTTCTATCCCAGTCGCAAACGGCTGTTCAAAATAGTGATAGAAGACGGCACAGGCCCTCTTGAACTCATATGGTTCCAATACAGAAGACCCCACCTGAACAGGTTCGCCCGCTCCGGCGCTGAAATCCTGGCGCATGGTAAGGTGCAGATCCACAGGTCAGGGAGGCAGATCCCTCACCCTGATCTCACACTTCTGGAAAAAGGCAGGCCCGAGGAGACGTTGGGGTTTTTTCCTGTGTATTCGGCCATCCAGGGCATATCCCCCAATCTCCTGAGAACTGTGATGAAAGGGGCACTGGAAATTTCACTGCCCGCGGTGGTGGATCCTGTCCCCAGGGATATCACCAAGCAGCTTGGCCTTCCGGACCTTGCCACTGCCATCAGCAGTGTCCATTTTCCGCCTGGAAATTCCGACCTGTCATTACTGAACGGGGGGCAGACAACCTTTCAGAAACGGCTCATCTTCGACCGTTTTTTCCTGGTCATGTCGGCCATCGCTTTTCGCAAAAATTTCAGAATGCGAGTCTCCAGTCCTTCCCTATCAGCTTCAAGTAAGATTTTTCAGGAATTTGAGAAACAGATACCCTTTCCATTAACCGGAGACCAGACCCGGGCCGTTCGAGACATAATCAGGGACCTTGCGGCCGGCAGACCTATGAACCGCCTTCTTCTTGGGGACGTAGGATGCGGAAAAACCGTCATTGCTGCTGCAGCCTCCTTCATCAGTATCCGCAGCAACAGGCAGGCCGCCATCATGGTCCCTACCCAGGTCCTGGCAAACCAGCACATGGAGACCTTTTTGGGCCCCTTCAAGGGGATGGGGTTTCGTCCGGTGCTCCTGGCCGGAAAACTGAAGGCGTCTGAACGGAGGGCGATTTATGGGGGGATCAAAAATGGGGAGTACAACCTGGTCATTGGAACCCAGTCCCTGATCCAGGAAGGGGTTTCTTTTGAAGATCTGGGGCTGGTCATTATTGACGAACAACACAGGTTCGGGGTGCGGGAGCGGGCCCTCCTGGACAGAAAAGGGCAAAACCCCCATCTGCTGGTAATGACGGCCACGCCCATACCAAGGACAGTCGCCCTGACCCTATACGGCGATATGGATATCTCCTTTATCCGGGAGTATCCGGCCGGAAGAAAAGGGGTGGTCACCCGCCTTCTTACCGAGGAAAAGAAGAGGTGGGTATTTGAGGAATTGGGACGCAGGATGTCCGAGGGGCAGCAGGCCTTTGTCATCTGTCCTGTCATCGAGGGTTCCGAGGATGAGGACCTGAAAGATGTCCAGGATATGGCCCAAAGGCTGCGCAAAATTTATCACCCCCCCTACCGGATCGACCTCATGCACGGCCGTCTTCCTGCGGAACAAAGAGAAAAGACCATGGATGCCTTCCGCAGGGGTGCTATCAATCTCCTGGTGGGAACCACGGTCATTGAGGTGGGTGTGCATGTCCCCCAGGCCGGGGTCATGGTTATCGAACACCCGGAGCGTTTTGGTCTGGCCCAGCTTCACCAGCTCAGAGGACGCGTTGGAAGGGGTACGACAGAGGGGCTATGCATTCTCATGGGCTCCCATACTATCACGGATAAGGCCCGGACCCGACTCGAGGTGCTGGTTGCGAATGATGACGGATTCGAGATCGCACAGAAAGATCTGGAGCTGCGAGGCCACGGGGAGTTGATAGGGATGAGGCAGGCCGGGCTGGGAGAATTGGACCTGGGAGAAATGATGCGTGAAGAGGAACTCTTTACCGGTGCTCGACAATATGCCATGGAACTGATTGATGCGGATCCGGATCTGCACCGGCCGGAGCACCGGATCCTGAAAGGATTTGTAAATTCGGTATTGGCAAAACCTATCGATGTCTAATTGACGAATGTATCGGTTTGATGTAAAAAAGATTCCTTTTGTGAAAGGAGATTCACGATGATGGAATTTAGGAGAATGAACCGCTTACCCCCATACGTTTTCAGTTTGGTTGACGCCCTCAAGATGGAGTATCGGCATAAGGGAGAGGACATCATCGATCTGGGCATGGGGAATCCGGATTTAGCCACACCCAAGCACATTGTCAATAAACTCGTCGACGCCGCCAAAAAAGGGCGAAACCATAGAGACCCTGAAACGGAAGCCATTGCCACCATAGGGGCCAAGGAGGGACTGTCCCATCTGGTGCTTGCCACCATATCACCCGGGGATGTGGTTTTTGCACCAAATCCCACCTATCCGATCCATCCCTACTCGGTGATCATAGCTGGTGGAGATCTCCGGAGTATTCCCATCGGGCCTGACAGGGATTTCTTTGAAGACCTGCTCACGGCCACCAAGCAGACCTGGCCCAGCCCCAAGATGCTGATCCTCTCCTTTCCACATAACCCGACCTGCACTGTGGTGGATCGGAAGTTTTTCGAAAAAATCGTGGAATTTTGCCGGGAACACGAAATCATTGTGGTTCATGATTTTGCTTATGCGGATCTGGTCTTTGACGGGTACAAACCCCCCAGTTTTCTCCAGATCCCCGGGGCAAAGGAAATCGGGGTAGAGTTCTTCAGCCTTTCCAAGAGTTATTCCATGCCCGGGTGGAGGGTGGGTTTCTGCGTGGGTAATCCGGAAATTATTGCCGCACTCAAGAGATTAAAGAGCTATCTGGACTACGGCATCTTTCAGCCCGTTCAAATCGCCGCCATCATTGCCCTCAACGGCCCCTACAATTGCGTCAAGGAGATTGTGGAAACCTATAGGACGAGGCGGGATGTCCTTGTGGATGGCCTCAACCGCGTAGGTTGGACTACTGAAAAGCCCAAGGGAACCATGTTTGTCTGGTCCAAGATACCGGAGCAGTATTTAAAAATGGGTTCCGTGGAATTCTCAAAAATGCTGATTAAGACGGCCAAGGTTGCGGTGTCGCCGGGGATAGGATTTGGGGAATATGGAGACGAGTATGTCAGGTTTGCCCTGGTAGAAAACCCCCATCGCATAAGACAGGCCATCAAAGGAATCAAACAGGTGCTCTAAAATGGAACAGGTAAACATAGGCATCATCGGATTTGGGACCGTGGGAGCCGGAACCGTGGAGGCCCTCCTTGAAAACAGGGACATCATCCGCAACCGGATCGGCTCCGAGATTGTCATCAGGAAAATTGCAGATCTTGATATGGAGTCTGACAGGGGTGTCGACCTTGAGGCCGGTATCCTTACAACCGATGCCATGGAAATCATCAACGATCCCGAGATCCATATCATGGTAGAACTCATCGGCGGCCTTGAATCGGCAAAGGAATATATCCTCAAGGCCATGGCCAAGGGAAAACATGTGGTAACCGCCAACAAGGCCCTCCTGGCCGAACACGGTGAGGAGATCTACCAGGCCGCCGAAAAACACGGGGTGAGCCTCGCCTTTGAAGCGAGTGTGGGGGGAGGGATCCCCGTTATCCTCTCCTTGAGAGAAGGCCTGGCGGCAAACCGTATCGACAGCATAGTGGGCATCCTGAACGGAACATCCAATTACATACTGACCCAGATGACCCGGGAAGGACTCCCCTACACAGAGGCAGTGCAGGAAGCCATTGATCTTGGCTTTGCCGAAGACCCGCCGACCCTTGACGTGGACGGGACCGACGCTGCCCATAAACTTGCTATCCTCATATCCATTGCATTAGGGATACCGGTCCCCTTTAACCGAATTTTCTGTGAAGGGATTGACGCCCTTACACCCCACGATATTCAGTTTGCCAGTGAATTTGGATACTGTGTCAAAATGCTGGCCATTGCAAAAAACGTGGGCGGCAAGGTGGAGGCAAGGGTACATCCGGCCATGCTGCCCAAGGATCACATCATGGCCAATGTAAATGGGGCTTTTAACGCCATTTACATAGAAGGGGATTTTGTCGGGCCGAATCTCTATTATGGCCTGGGCGCCGGCAGGAGGCCCACAGGCAGTGCCGTGGTCTCTGATATTATCTACCTTGCACGACAGATAAGGCATGGAATAAAAATCCTCATCCCCCCCCTTGCCCACGCCCATCCCCAGGAGCGGCCCATAACCATTGAGGGTATTGAGGCATTGAATACCGCCTACTATTTCAGGTTTTCCGCAGTAGACCGGCCTGGAGTCCTGTCAAAAATTTCCGGTATACTGGGGGATCACGGGATCAGTATCGCCTCGGTCATTCAAAAAGGAAGGGGCATTCAGGGATCGGTCCCCATTGTCATGCTCACCCACGAAGCCCGGGAGAATGCAGTCATGGAGGCACTGGCCCTTATGGATCGACTCGATGTGCTCACCGATAAGACCGTCTTGATCAGGGTGGAAGAAGGATAGTTTGGAAGGCGGAATGCGGAATGCGGAAGGTGGAAGGCTTTAAAAACACATGAGCAGGGCAGGAGCAAAGACAAAATATCTTATTTTGGTCGGGGACGGTATGGCCGACTACCCTATAAAAGAATTGGGTGGGAAAACCCCCCTGGAAGTGGCCAGGACTCCCCACATGGATCGTATTGCAGCATGCCGTGTCGGTCTTGTTCAAACCATTCCGCCCGGCATGGAACCGGGCAGTGACATTGCCAACCTGGCCCTCCTTGGATACGAACCGCAGCTCTATCACACGGGCAGAGCACCTCTGGAGGCGGCCAGCATGGGCGTAAAGCTCGGCTCCGATCAAGTCGCCTTTCGGTTGAACCTGGTCACCCTCGACCGGAAAACCGATGACGAAATGATCATGGTCAGCCACAGTTCAGGGGATATCCCTACCCCTGAGGCAGCGGAGATCGTGGAGACCCTCAAACAAGAAATCCTTTTCCCTGGCATTGCCATACACCAGGGGGTCGCCTACCGCCATCTCCTTGTCTGGGATAATGGTCCTGAAAAAAACAGGACCATCCCTCCCCACGATGTCCTGGAACAAAACATGGCATCCTATCTGAATCAGGCCCCTGGTGATCCTCTGGTTCGCCTCATTCGGAACTCCTGGAAAATCCTGGAGGATCATCCGATTAACAGGGCAAGAAGACAAGCGGGCCTCAATGAGGCCAACTCCATCTGGCTGTGGGGTCAGGGAAAAGCCCCGAACATGCCCCCTTTCCGCAAGAGTTATGGACTCAGGGGGGGGGTCATTTCAGCGGTGGATCTCATTAACGGGATCGGAATCTATGCAGGCTTCACCCCTATCCACGTAGAGGGGGCCACCGGTTTCCTGGATACCAATTACCTTGGGAAGGCTGAAGAAGGCCTCAAGGGCCTGGAAAGTCTTGATTTCCTGTACCTGCATGTAGAGGCCCCTGACGAGGCGGGACATGCAGGAGATTATGA
>JAFDIX010000515.1 GCA_019307805.1 Deltaproteobacteria bacterium
GAAAGTACCGGGATATCTTCGAGAACGTGTCGGATTTTCTCTACTACCATGATCTGGAAGGGAATTTTATCGAGACCAACATGCCCTTCAAGACGCAATACGGATATACGGAAGATGATCTCGCCCACATGAGTATCAGGGATTTTGTCCCTGAGCGGTACAAGCGCCAACTCGACATCTATCTCAAGCAGGTGATAGCGGATGGAAAATCCGAAGGGTTGATGCGGTTTTTGACCAGGGACGGCCAGGAGCGCGTGGTCGAATATAAAAACTCGGTTGTATACGAGGGACGAGAGCCTGTGGGTATTCGGGGCTCGGCCCGGGATATCAGCGATCGTTACAAAGCGGAAAGGGCACTGGCGCTGGCCAACGAAAGGTTTCAGCAGGTTGCGGAGAATGCGGAGGAATGGATCTGGGAGGTGGATGCCGAGGGCCTTTATACCTATACGAGTCCTGTGGTGGAGAAAATCCTGGGATACAGGCCGGATGAAATCGTCGGTAAAATGTATTTTTATGAACACATCCATCCGGAAGAGAGAGAGTTTGCAAAAAATAGAGGGATGGAGGCCTTTCTCCAAAAAGAGCCTCTTATCGAGTTTATTCACCGCAATATCCACAAGAACGGTGATACCGTCTGGCTTTCCACCAGCGCAGCATCTATTTTGGATAGAGCGGGGACTGTGATTGGACACAGAGGCGCTGTTACGAATATCACGGAACGTAAAAAAGCAGAAGAATCATTACAGGAAAGCGAGAGGAAATTCAGGGAACTTTACAATGAATCAAAGCGGGCGGAGGAGGTCTACCGCTCTCTTCTTCACACATCGGCGGACGCCATTGTCATTTACGACCTGGAGGGCAGAGCCCAGTATATTAATCCTTCATTCTCTCAGATCTTCGGCTGGACCCTGGAGGAAGTAAATGGAAAACAGATCCCCTTTCTGCCTGAATCCGAAAGGGATGCCACCATGGCGGGGATTCAGGAGATTATCGCGAAGGGCAAAGCCATTCCGAATTTTGAAACAAGACGACTCACCAAGGATGGGCGCTTGATCGATGTCAATATCAGCGGTTCCCGTTTCGATGATCACGAGGGAAAACCCGCCGGTATGCTTGTTGTGCTTCGCGATACCTCTGAAAGAAAAATGCTGGAAAACCAGTTGCGGCATGCCCAGAAGATGGAGACCATCGGAACCATGGCAAGCGGTATTGCCCATAATTTCAGGAACATCCTGACCGTGATTCAGATGAACAGCCATATTATTAAATCCCATTACAAGGGGGATGACCGCTTACAGGCGATTGTGGACGTGATGACGAATTATATAAGCCGGGGGGCACAGTTGGTGGAAGGAATGATGCAGTTTTCCCGGCAACAGGCGACCCTGGAATTTGCTCCGATCAACCTTTCAGACATAATTCAAGAAACCCATGACTTCCTCCGAAAATCGTTTGATGAAACGGTCAAGGTAAACATGGATATCCCCGAGACGATCCATATTGTAGGGGATCCGTCAGGGCTGACCCAGGTATTCATGAACCTCTGCGGCAACGCCAGGGACGCCATGCCACTGGGCGGGGAATTGCATATCACCGCCCGGCAGGATGGTGAACAGGCCGTGGTCACAATTGCGGATACGGGCCAGGGAATGGATGTGCAAACCGTTGAAAAATGCTTTGATCCCTTTTTTACAACAAAGGAGGTCAATAAAGGTACCGGGCTTGGCCTTTCCACGGCCTATGGCATCGTAAAAGAGCATGACGGCGATATCCAGGTTTTCTCGACGGTCGGGAAAGGGACAACCTTCAGGCTGTCCTTTCCCGTGGCTACCCCGCAAAAAAACGACGATGAGGAGATACCCCCCGTGAAGAAAGCGGCCAATGGCCAGAAGATTTTACTCGCTGATGATGAAATCGAAATCTGCAAGGTGCTGGCAGAACTTCTTGAGAGGTCCGGTTACAACGTTTCCTATGTCGTCAATGGACGAGATGCCGTTGAAAAATATGAATCCTGGAAACCGGATATCGTACTTTTGGACAGGAGCATGCCGGGCATGGATGGAATGACCTGTGCCGGGGAGATTCTCGCCGGTGACCCCCAGGCCAAGATCGTTATCATATCAGGCTATGATGAAAAGGGCCCTTCGGGCATCAGCGGGCAGGAGCAGAAGGGCATCAAGGGATATCTGACAAAACCCATCGATTTGGAGGAAATGATCATATTTCTGGAAAGGGTCCTGGTGGAATAGCCGGGATGGAAGGGTCCTGACTCCGGTAAAGGGAATCATTGTGAATCGCGGCCATTTTCAAATCAAAAGAAGACGGGAACGTGACCTCTCGCGGCTCATTTCATTTATGGGTGGATTGGTCTTGATGAACGGGGCATTGTGGGTAATAGGTTTGTTTACGGGGGTTGGCCTTGTGGCCTATCATATCGCCACCATACCATTGGCCCTTATCTGTGTTCTTGCAGTGGAGCAAATCGGGGAAGGGGTCGGGATCCTTTTCTCCGGTTGGAGCACAAGAAAAGGGGGTGGCCGGGAGGCACTCCGGGCAGATATCGAGAGGGCAAAGCACAGCAAAAGAAACGGTCGGTTTGAAGAGGCGCTCGCCATCATAGATGGTGTCCTAGAGCAGGACACTGAATTTCCAGAGGCCCTCTATCTCAAGGCCCAGTTCCTGTGGGAAGGGTTCAGCAAGCCGGCTGATGCAAGAAAGTGCCTGCAAAAGGTTCTGCAGTTGACTGCGAAGGAGGAAACCCTGCATCGCTGGGCATCCTCCCTGTATGATGAGGTATTGGCGGCGGAAAAAAATGCCCGCACCATCCCCTGGAAAAAGCAAGGGAGACCAAGATAAAAAAGCACATGACGCGCCGTGGTTTTCTTATTCGGCTGGGCATTTTGGGGGCCCTGGCCCTCGCAGGCGGCAAGGGATTTCTCAATAGTAGAGACCTGAGACTACTCAAGGTAGATGCGGGCTTAAAGGGTCTCCCTTCTCCATTTGAGGGGTTGAAGATAGGGCAGATAACGGATATTCACGCCGGGCCCCTGGTACCCGGGAAGCTTGTTGAGAAGGGCGTGAACCTCCTTATGGAGAGACGCCCGGACATGATTGTCCTGACAGGCGACTTTGTCAGCGGGGCCACCCGAATTCTCTGGACGACCTACGGTGGATTCAAACAGCATCATTTTGATGCCTGTATAGGGGCATTGGCAAAGCTGCAGGCCCCGTTGGGCGTATACGCCGTTCTCGGGAATCACGATTTCTGGAGCGGGAAGGAAGTGGCTGCCGATATTATCAAGGGCCTGGAAGGCATCGGTGTAAGGGTCCTGAGAAATGAGGCCGTTCCCCTGAACCGGGCAGGTCAGACCCTCTATGTTGTCGG
>JAFDIX010000516.1 GCA_019307805.1 Deltaproteobacteria bacterium
GCGGGCCGCGTGGACCTGATCCCGAGTCGTTTTTCCAGGATTCCGGAACTCATTGCATCAGGCCAGATCCCCATTGACGTGGCATTCGTCCAGGTTACCCCGCCCAATAGGGCAGGTTATTGCAGTCTGGGCATGGCAGTGGATGTGGCACGCCAGGCGATGGATCAGGCTTCCTTGGTGGTGGGAGAGATAAACACAAAGATACCCCGCACCTTTGGTGATACCTTTGTGCCTCTTACTGAATTTGACATGTTGGTGCGCTCCACAGAAGATCCCATATATTTCGGACGCTGGCCTGAAGATGACGTGTATGACAAGGTAGCCGCAAATGTGGCATCGGTCATCGAAGACGGAAGCTGCATTGCCTTTTCCGTGGGGCCGCTTTTCGAGTCCCTGGCCAATCACCTGAAACACAAACGTCATCTGGGAGTGCATTCTCCCTTTTTCACGGATGCCCTCATGGATCTGGTCAACAGCGGGGCAGTGACCAACCGTCGTAAGGAGACCTTTCGGGGAAAGTCACTCACCTCCTACGCACTGGGGACACCGGAACTCATGCAATGGCTGGATCGCAATCCGCTCGTGGAATTCCAGGGAATCGACAAGGTCTTCGATCCCATTCAGATAGGCCGAAACAGGCGATTTGTTATTGTCATGCCGGCAAGGAAAGTGGATCTGTCCGGGCGCATTGCCATTCATATCGGGAAGGCAAACGTGATCGCCGGGCCCGGAGAGGCCATGGACTTTTTTAATGGCGCGGAGATCTCGCCCGGAGGGCTTACAGTTTTTGCCCTGCCCAGTCGCAACAGGAAAGGAGCATCTAATATTCGAATCTCCGTCGATGATTATCCCAATCAATTCACACTCCGGGAGTCCGTGGATTTGATAGTTACGGAGTACGGTGTAGCCAATCTCAGGGGGCGGACCATTCGGGAGCGGGCACAGGCCCTGATCGATGTGGCACATCCCGAGGACAGGCCCGGACTTGTGGCCCGGGCCAAGGAAGAAAAAATCCTTTATGCAGACCAGATATTCCTGGAAGATTCTGCCACCCTCTACCCTGCGGATATCTCCACGAGACAGACATTCAAGGATGGTGCTGCGGTCCATATCAGGGCAATCAGACCATCAGACGAGGAAGGGATGCGTCGCCTCTTTTACCGTTTTTCCGATGAGGCGGTCTATTACCGTTATTTCAGCCCCATAAAGGCAATGCCCCATGCCAGGATGCAGGAATACGTCAATGTGGATTCCAATCGAATCCTTTCCATAGTGGGGCTGGTGGGAAAGCCCGAAAAGGAGAAGATCATTGCCGAGGCGAGGTTTGTCAGGGACCAAATGCGGCCCCATGCAGATATCGCCTTTGTCGTGGACGAGGCATACCAGGGACTCGGTATTGCCGGATTCCTATACAGGATGCTCATAAGGTTGGCCCGAGAGCGGGGTGTCAAGGCCTTTACCGCTGACATCCTCGCCTCAAACAAGGGGATGATGAGGGTCCTGGAGAAAGGTGGGCTCCCGGTTGGGGCGAGGCTTGAGCAGGGGGTGTTCACAGTCACTATCCCCCTGGATGCGGTTTCGAGCGACCCGGATGACGGTCTTGGTGCGGCACCCAATGGAGCCCCACGGGTGAACCCGTGGTCCCTTTAAATTACCCGTCTTCGCTTTCGGCTACGACGCGGCTATCCGCCTCAGCCTCGGGGCGACATCGCGCCGTAGCACAGCAATCGTTTGAGCATTCATCCACGGGCAAGACTTGTCGGTGAGCCTCTCGGCCATGAGCTCGAGGCCGAATGGCTCAAGTCGAGTCGCCCGTGGTCTTCTGCGAAGGCGGATAAATAATACTCCAGAAACTCTCAATTCTGTTTTACGCCCTCCGGAAAATGTACCCTGGCAGCCACTCTGCATTTTAGCATGAATAATAGAATTCCGTATTTTTGACCTTGCGCTAGGCTTCCCCGCTGTGTTATATGTGATAACGGTCTGCTGGTTATATATGGTGTAAAGGGGAGGGCGAATGGAATTTGAAAAGATTGAAAAAAAGACCCTGCGCCAAAAAGTATATGAGCAACTAAAAGAAAAGATGACAACCGCTGAAATTCTCCCGGGAGAGCAAATCAGCCTCAGGGAGCTGGCAAAGAGTCTTGGTGTGAGCCTGATGCCGGTAAGAGAGGCCCTGTGGCAGCTTGAGTCTGAGAAAGTCGTTGTCATTGAAAGTAACCGAAGGATGTGGGTCAACAGCCTGTCCCCACAGGAAGTGGATGAGATCTCAAAAATCAGGGTCATGCTGGAGACCATGGCCGGTGAAATGGCATGCGAACTTCGACCCCGGTCAAGCCTGGCCAAAGTCGAGAAAATTCTTGCAGGTCTGCACGGTTACGTGGGAGCCCACGAGGAGTACCTGAAACAAAACTGGAAGTACCATTTTGTGATTTACAGCCTTTCCCAGGCCCCCAATCTCGTTGATCTCATAATGGGCCTTTGGGCCAGGTACGGCCCCTACCTCTATCTCGTGACGCGGCAGAAAGCAGATGTCATCTATGCCATGCACGCCCATGATGCCATGTACCAGGCACTGGCAGACGGGGACAAGAAGGCCATGGCCATGGCCATTCAGGATGACCTGGGGACCGCCGCCGAAAGCATCAAAATCTTCCTGGAGCGCCAGGCGGCGGAGGGTGACAGCACCCAAATTTCGAGGGACTAAAGAACATCCCTCCTTTCCTCTTTTTCCTAGCGACCAGGACTTGGCCTTTTACTCTTCCCCTGCGGTTTAAACGCACTCCGACACCCGGTATCTCTCTTTTTATACTCTTCCTTCAGTCGCTCCAGTTCTTTCTGGATCTTTTTCAGATTCTTTCGAAATTTTTTATCCACAAAAATCAGTCGCGCTCAATCAAAAATGAGGTCGATTCTGTGACAGGACACAGATTTTGTTTTAGCCCTGCAGTTTATTATAGTTGATCCTGTCTGATAAAAAAGAAAGGCTCACATTCAGGGATGAATGCGAGCCTGGTGATGTTTTGAATGGTGGTTAAACTAGTGGTGGCCGTGGTGAGCAGCAGGATAGTAATAATCATCATCATCATCAATTGCATCAACAATCAATACAATGGCAAGTATACCAAGTGCCCCCAGACCAAATAACGCAAGAGTGCTCATTCCGGCGGTTGCACCAGCACCGGCAGAACCGGCAGCACCAGCGGAGGCGGCGGCTCCTTCAACAGCCATGGACACGGCCGGAGATATGGTGAAAACGCTAAACAGACAAACCAAGACGATAATACCAACTTTTTTTATGCCCCCCATCGCTTTCCTCCCCTTTGTTCACCTTAAATAATGATTTTTACTGATGAAAAAGAGCCGTATCTATTCCCAAGAATGT
>JAFDIX010000071.1 GCA_019307805.1 Deltaproteobacteria bacterium
GCTCAGGGCCGTGAGCCTGTCGAACGGCAGATGGGGGTTTTCCGGCAGCCTCCTAGGCCGCGGTCCACCCTCCATCTATATAGAGGATCTGCCCGGTGATGAACTCCGATGCCGGGGAAGCCAGGAAAACGGCTGCGCCGAACAGGTCCGGAATTTCTCCGACCCTTCCCATGGGGATACGTCCCACCACCCAGTCATATACCTTCTTATCGTCCAGAAGGGCGGCGTTTATATCGGTCCGAATAAAGGTGGGTGCCAGTGCGTTGACGGTGATGTTGTAGGGTGCCCACTCGATGGCCAGGGACTTGGTCAGCATATTGAGTCCCCCCTTGCTGGTCGGATAGGCCGGATCGTTGGCCCTGCCCTGATGACCCCGCACAGAGGACATATTGATGACCTTGCCGCTCTTCTGCTCCACCATCACCTTGCCTACTTCCCGACAGCAGATAAAAATGCTCTTGAGATTCACGTTCATGATGCTCAGCCAATCATCGGTTGTCCACTCGATGGTCGGTTTGCTCATAAATGAACCTGCAGAGCAGACCAGAATGTCGATGCGTCCGAATTCCTCCATCACACGCCGGACCATCGCCTCAACAGGCTCGTCCAGGGTCACATCGGCAACCACGGGAATGGAGCGCCGACCCAGAGATCGGATCTCTTCAGAAACAGCCTCAAGGTCTTCCAGGGTACGGCTCACGGGTACCACATGGGCACCTGCCGCTGCAAATGCCAGCCCTATGCCCTGACCCAATCCCTTGCTGCCTCCTGTGATCACCGCCACCCTGTCCTTCAGGGAAAAGAGGGATGGCACACCTTTAATTTTCTCCCCGGGAACACCTTTCATTTTCCCCTCCTTATATGGTCATTCTTTTACAAACGTGATGCCACTTGTCAGAATCCGGGTTATTTAGGCGGCTAATCCATCAACATGCCGCCATTGACATCCAGGATTTCACCTGTAATGAAGCGGGCCTCGTCAGAGACCAGGAATATCACGGCTGAGGCGACGTCTTCCGGCGTCCCCAGTCGTCCAAGAGGGGTATTCCTGATAAAGTTTTCATTTTCTTCATCCGTTGCCTGCCGGATCATGGGCGTGTCTATCCTGCCGGGAGAGACCGCGTTGACCGTGACATTAAAAGGCCCCAATTCCCTTGCCAGGGACTTTGTAAAACAGATGATGCCCGCCTTGGACACCGAATAATGGGCCCCGGCGGCCACGCCGCCGGTCTTGCCTGCGACAGAGGTCATGCTCACAATGCTGCCGCTGCCCTGGGCCTTCATCTGTTCCATGACGGCCTGACAACAAAGAAACACCCCCTTCAAATTGACGGCCAGCATTCGGTCCCATTGCTCTTCAGTGATTTGCGCAATGGGGAGAATCTCATTGATACCAGCACAATTTACAAGAATGTCAATCCGCCCATGTTGCTCCGTGAGCCCATCCACCACATGGACAATCTGGTCCTTGGCGCTGACATCCATTTGGAGGGCCAAGGCCTCTCCGCCCATGGCTTGAATCTCAGCAAGGCCGCTATCCAGGATGTCCTGCCCGATGTCACAGATCGCGACATGGGCGCCCTCCTTTACCATGGCCTTTGCAACGCCTAAACCGATGCCCCGACCGCCGCCGGTGACAATGGCGACCCTATCCTTTAGTCGCATGGGTTCCTCTCCCTGCCTGGGTTGACCGGAAAATATCACGCACCCCCTTTATCCGCGGGGCCTCATTAGTCCAGGAGATGGTCTTTTCTGTATTTCTCCGGGATAAAGGGCGGAGACAGGGCGCCGATACACTTGAAGACCTCATCTCCCGTGTTGATGAGCTGGTGGGTGCTGTTCACGGGGCAAAAGACGACCCCCCCGGGCCTCACGTCATACTCATTGTCATCCACTTTAATTTTGCCCTTTCCGGAGACACAATAGAAAACCTCTTCCTGGTCATCGTGGGAGTGGGCGTTACTCCTAAAGCCCGGATCCACGGCACTGCTGGCGAGATGCACCATGGTCGTACCCAGATTCCATGGCGCAGCCAGATGTTTTATCACCCTCTGATAGGGAGGACCGATATGATCCCCTTCCACATCGTCTTCATGAATATAGTGCTTCGTCATTGTCTGCACCTCCTATGTTTTTTTGGTTCCCATGCAACGTTAGGGTACACCTTACTGTAATCCGGAAAGTATAGGAGCATAACTTATCCGGTGTCAAGGCCCTAAGCTATCCGCGAAGCTATCCGAACGTTCGTTTTTTCAAGAATGCTCAGGACTTTGATCGAAGCTTCATCAGTAAAGAATCCGAGCCCAAAAAGACTGTGTCACAATGGGTAAAACTGCGCTTATAGGTGTTTTCGTCATTCCGGGCTTGACCCGGAATCCAGCGCATTTTCGCAATGTTGCGCTTCTGGATACCGGTCGAAGATCCCGTCTTCAGCGGGGATCAAGTCCGGCATGACGAGTGCGAATTAAACGTTTTTTGAATTACGACAGAGCCTGAGAGGACCTGGCTTTGGTTTCCTTCTGATTGGGGCCCAGAAATTTGCTTTCAGATCTCTGGGTTGTTGGAGTAATGGAGTGCTGGAGTAATGGTCTGGAATTGCCAGAAGGTTCTTGTTGCTCCGAAAGGGTGCACAAAGGCTGTGCTTCCCTTGGATTTTGCTTGGAAAGTCTCTGGTAAGATGTTTTCCAATACTCCAATACTCCATCACTCCATATTGAATGAGAGAAGACAGAGTGGTGGGTGCTTTTCTGAAGTTTGAAAGGAATTTATGGAATGTCTAATGTGTTTCTTCCACCCCTGCCTTGTCGAGGTCTATCACTTTCACGGCAGGGGGCTTTGGTATGGTAAAGACATCCTCCGGTATGGCCCGGTTAAAGACCATCCGTTTGTACTCCAGGGTGAACCTCTTTCCTCCATCAAGGCGGGCCACCTTCACACGCTGTGCATAGGGGATCCCCTTTTCCTCATGAAATTTTGAGTAAATCACCCGCATATTTCGTCCGGGAAAGGTGACCCATCTGGGCAGTGCCTCACCGTCGTAGAGGTCAATAATCTCCACTTCCTCCCCCTTCCCGGTAAAGAGGCTGATCTGATTTGAGCCCAGGGATTTCAAGCGCTCATGGGGGAGCAAGTTGGGATAACCCCTCAGAACCCCCCATATCAGGTCCGGATCGAAGCGGACGGGAATGAACCGCGAGAGGGCCTGTGATGTGAAGGTACCATGGTAGAATTTATTTTCCCGGAAGGAAAGGGCCTTCACCCTGTTGCCGTCAATCAGGATGTGCAAAAGGGGCTGCCCCCAGGAATGGTTGATCTCTATCTTGATTCGGAATGGCTTTCTGACGCCCACCACGAGTATATCGGCATCCGATTCTCCGTACCAATCTCCAGCCGACGCCCCGCCCAGGGCATAAAAAGAGGAAACCTGCTGTTGATTTTCCTGAATGAGGTGAGCGATCCGCACGGCGTCCTCATCAGAGAGGGGCGGACCTGAGGGGCGTTTCTCCGTGCCGGCACACCCGAAGAGGAATGCCATGGAAAGAAGCAGTATCCCCCATGCAGGGAGTATTTTATTTCTGAACATCCAGATTGCTTCCCTGCTTCCGGAGAATCTTTTTTACACCCTCCAGTTTCTCTTTGATCTTCTCGGGTTGAGTATGATTCAGAGAGAGCGCCTTTTCATACATTGCCAGGGATTTTTCATAATTTCCGGTTTTTAAGTATACATCCCCAAGGTGCTCGGTGATGGTCGGATCATTGGGTGTCAGGGTGATGGCCTTTTCCAGGTGTTTGAGGGCCACGTCATACTGTCCCCGTTGAAAGTAAACCCATGCCAGACTGTCAACGATATAGCCGCTCTCGGGTTTCAACTTCAACGCCTTCTGGATAAGGGCCATGGCTTCGTCCAGCCTGATGCCCTGCTCGGCGTAGGTGTAGCCGATATAATTGAGGGCCTCGGCATGTTCGGGATCAAGTGCAACAACCCGTTGCATTTGCTTCAAACACTCCTCCTTCTTCCCCTCCTTATCCAAAATTACACCCATTCGGAATATAAGATCCGTGTTGTCTGCATCCTGTTCCAGACCCTTCCGGACCGTTTCCAGGGATTTTTCGTATTCCTTCATGGATTCATATATGGAGGCCAGCATGAGGTAGAGTGCCGTCTTTTTCGGGTCCACCTGGATGGCCTGCCCAAGGACCTCGATCGCAGCCTCATATTTCTTCTGGGTCTGAAGGATATAGCCGATCTGGAGCTGGGCATCTACGAAGTACTTTGAGCCCTTCTTGATCATTCTGAAATGTTCCAGGGCCTTTTCCGCATTCTCCTTTTCATCCCAGGCCGTTGCAAGATAGTATCTGGATTTATCATCTTCCGGCCATGCAGACAGGATCAGGGACAGTTCTTCAATAGATTCATCCAGCTTACCGTGCCTCAAGTAGATGAGACCCAGGGTCTGCCGCCCGGGTTCCCCCGGGTTGGCGTGCGCCTTGATTTTGGCCATCTCCTCTTCGGCTTCTTCTGTTTTGCCGAGTTCATAGTAGAGATTAATGAGCCGTTCCCGAACACTGTTGTTTTTCGGGTAGAAACGTAACAACTGTTCATAGGCCTTCGCAGCCTTTCCATTCCTTTTGGTCATCTGATACAGGGTTGCCAGGTCAAAAAGCGCCGGCTCCATTCTGGCGTTCACCTTCAGGGCGGCAAGATAGGCTTTCTCCGCACCCCTGTAGTCCTTCATTTCCAATAAAACCCTTCCCCTGTAGTAATGGGCGATGACCAGGGTGGGGTCCTCCTTCAGCATGGCGTCGAGATGTTCCAGGGCCTGGGGGTATTCCTCCCTCTTGATGAGCATGGTCGTAACAATCAATTTTATTCTCAATTGCGATGGATCCAGCTCCAGAATCTTGTTGTACTCCGCCATGGCGGCATCATGTTTCCCGGAGAGGGCGTAAATATCGGCCAGAAGGACACGGCTGGCGATATCTTCAGGATCCATATCCACACCCTTCCGGGCAAATTTGAGTGCCCCTTGATAATCTCCCTGTTCTTTGAGCAGAACCGCCATTTCCAGATTGAGATAGGGGGCCTCGGGATCGTATTCAAGTGCCCTGGAAAGGTATTCCTGTGCCTCTTTTTGGCGACCACTTCCCCTGTTGTAGACAGAGATCATATAGCTTGTATAAGCGTTTAGACGCCTGTCCTCCCTTTCAACCCAGACGAGCTCCTCTATGGGTTTTTGGGCAGGTTCCTTCTCCGGTGGCTTTGGTGGCGTTCCGGCGCATGATACCGTGATCGCTGCACCTGTGAGGATGACAATGAATGTCCGCAATTTGATTAATGTTTTCATAGTTTTTATTCGTCTTCGCCCGAACGCCCCCGGCAAGGGCTCGACCCGCTCATGGCAGAGGGGGCGGCGGGGGCGGCGGGGGGCTTCATCACTTCATAAAATTTGAAAAATTTTCCTCGAAGTCTGGAATCTCTTCGATGAGCCATTTTTTGATATTCTTAATAATTCTTTCTTGAATCTGTCGCACCCGTTCTCGGGAGATATGATACTTGTCACCCAATTCCTGCAGCGTCAAAGGATTCTCTGCCATTATGCGGTTGTCGAAGATATCCAACTCCTTGCCCTCAATCTGTCCCCGGTATTCCTTCAGTTTTTCATGCAGAATCTCCCGGCTTTCCTTTTCAGAAAGAGCGTCATCAATGGCTGGCTGTTTTGCGGGGAGGAAACTCCCATAGACCTCCTTGCCATCATCCCCTACCGGCGCACTGAGCGAAAGCTCCCCCCCTCCCAAGCGCAGGCTCATCTCCTCAACCTCTTTCTCCTTGACGTCCAGTCTCTCCGCCAGAAGTTTTGGCCCCGGGGTAAAACCCTGGGCAATGAGCTTGTCCCGCTCTTTGGCAAGGTTGAAGAACAGTTTCCGCTGGGTCTGGGTAGTGCCGATTTTCACGAGCTTCCAGTTTTCCATAATGAATTTAAGCATGTATGCCTTAATCCAAAAGGACGCATAATAGGAAAACTTGATGCCCCGGTAGGGATCGAATTTCCGGACTGCCTGCAACAGCCCAACATTCCCTTCCTGAATAAGATCCAGCAGGCTCTTTGTCCAGTACCGATGGAAATCCATGGCGATTTTCACCACAAGTCTCAAGTTCGATGTCACGAGTCTGTAGGCCGCCTCTTTGTCGTTCTTCTCCCGTACCCTTGTGGCCAGTTCGACTTCTTCTTCCCGTGTGAGCAAGGTGTAGTTTTTGATCTCCATGAGGTACATCTGGAGAGGGTCATATGTAACCAGTGACCTCTCCACAGGTTGGGCAGTAGGAAAAAGTTCCGCAAGTGAAACAGGCTTCACTTTTTTATTGCTTGCTTTTGTTTTTTTCTTTTTAACCGTTTTTTTCTTTTTCATAGGACATTCTGAAAGATAGAATTTAGTGGAGCCTCCCTACAACTGAAGGGTCACCCGAAGGTACCGCTTTTTGCCTCCTCTGAGGAGAATGGAGTCATCGATCAAGTCCTTGAGGGCAATGACCTGGTCAAAGGCCGCTATTCTTTCTTGATTTACATAGCCTCCGCCTTGGGCAATAAGGCGTCGCGCCTCGCCTCTGGTCTTACTCAGGCCAACCCTTTCAAAGAGGATGTATGCCGGGATCCCCTGAACGAGTTCATCCCGGCCAATAGAATGGGTGGGCACGGACTCGGAGAAACCCGAAGCATCCTCCTGGAAGAGCTGCCGGGACGCCAGCCTTGCCTTCTCTGCTTCCTCAGGCCCATGGCAGAGCTTTGTGGCCTCATATGCGAGAATTTCCTTGGCCTTTCGGATATCAGCTCCCTCCAGGGCCCCAAGCCTTTCTATTTCCTCCATGGGGAGGAAAGTAAACAGGGCCAAAAAACGATGGGTATCCTGATCGTCCTGGTTCATCCAGTACTGGTAGTACTCATAGGGGGACGTCAGCTCCGGATCCAGCCACACGGCCCCTTTGTGGGTCTTCCCCATTTTGATCCCGGCGGATGTGGTGATCAGAGGGAATGTGAGACCGTGAATCACCTCTCCCTCCAAACGTCTTGTCAAATCCTCCCCTGCCAGGATGTTTCCCCATTGGTCATTGCCGCCCATCTGCAGTCGGCAGTCATAGTGTTTGAAAAGATACCAGAAGTCGTAGGCCTGAAGCAGCATGTAATTAAACTCAATAAAACTGAGTCCGGTCTTCAACCTGGCCTTGTAACTCTCTGCTGCCAGCATCCTGTTCACGCTGAAATGACGTCCGATATCCCTTAAAAAATCGACATAGTTCAGGGGGGTCAACCAGTCCGCATTGTTCACCATGATTGCTCTGTCCTGGCCAAAATCAATAAACCTGGAGAGCTGTTTCTTAATCCCCTGGGCGTTCTGATCAATCTCTTCCCTGCTCATTATCGGGCGCATTTCTGTTTTCCCGCTGGGGTCCCCCACCATGGCCGTACCGCCACCTACGACTGCGATGGGTCTGTGTCCCGCTCTCTGCATATGCGCCAGTGACATTATGGGGACGAGACTCCCCAGGTGGAGGCTGCTCCCCGTAGGGTCAAATCCGATGTAACAGGTTGTCGGCTTTTCCAGGAGGGTCTTCACCAGCCCGGCATCGGTTACCTGCTCTACAAATCCCCGTGCTTCAAAAATATCGTAGACGTTATCCAATCTATTCCTCACAATAGCTCGACTGAAAACCTTCGGGGAAACTCAGCCGGACCACCTGTCCTGCGGTCCCCAGGTCTTTCAGTATCTTCTCGTTGAATTCAAACTCTACGCCTGCTGCGTTTCCTACGATGACATGGAAACCCTTCTCAGCTTCCCACTGGGGCCTGCTCCCGGGTTGAAATACATACTCCTTGGCTTCTTTATCATCCACGCAGATGCGTATCCACGTCCTGCCCCGGATGTCCGCCCGAAGCACCAGCCATTCGGGTGCCGGTTGTACCTCCGTGACTTCCGGGGTACGGACCTCAATTTTTTCCTCTACCGGTGGTGGAATCTCACCTGGGCTCTCCTTCACCTCCACGGTTGGAGGAGGTTCTGGTTTGGCCTCGACCGGCGACGCCATCTCTTTCTTTATCTCAGCCGGTCGTTGCTTTTGCAGGGGAGGCTCTCTGCCCTGTTCCTTTTGGATCAAAGGGGGCAATGCCTTTTCAGGAACAGGGGCCTCCTTACTGTCGGGATACCCTTTCCACAGGTAGTAGGCGACCCCAATCGCACCTAACAAAACCAGTATAAGCAAAATTCGCCACTTTTTGCCCTTGCTGGGCTCCACATAGAATCTGTGGGGAGCGGATTCCGTTGGCACATCCCGCTCATAGCGTTCCAGTATTTCCCGGGCATTGAGATGGAGGGTCCTGGCATAGGATGTAATAAATCCTTTGACGAAAACAGGCGGAGGCAACTCTTTCCATTCCTCCGCCTCCAGGGCCTCGATGAAATGACGCCGCAGTTTTGTCGCATCTGCGATGTCTTCACGGGTGAGCCCCTGCTTTTCCCTTTCAGTCCGCAGGAGTGCACCTACACCGGTCCCGGTCCTTTGCCCGATTTCCCTCTCTTCGGTCTCCGGACTATGCCCTTTTTTTAGGTCCTCTTCCCCCATGGGTCTCTCGAAATCTCAAAAGGTTATCTTCGTATAGGAACTCTCACGGAGTTCCTTTATCCATGATTGGTATAATTGATCTACTTCCTCTTTGTATAAAATATTATAAATGGCATCTTTCACCTCTGCAAAGGCCTTTGTTTTCCCTTCGTCTTTCTCAACTATTTTGAGAATCTGCACCCCGTTCTGCCGAACAAGGAGTTCACTCACTCCGCCTTTCGGTATCCCCTGGCAGATTTTCCTCAATTCAGGGTCAAGTTCATCGGTTTTGAAAGTGCCCAGATCTCCCCCCTGTTGTGCGGCCGGCCCCTGGGAAAACTCCTTTGCAAGTGCTCCAAAATCCTCACCCTGCTTCAACCTGGCTAGAATTTCTTCGCCCTTCTTGCGCACCCCTTGCAGTTCCCTTTTATCACCATGCTTCTTGACCGTGAGAATGATGGTCGCGATACGGACCCTGCCCTCTGTGGTGAATTCATCCCTATGGTCTTCATAGAATTTCTTCAACTCCTCTTCCCTGATGATAATCTTGGAATTGACCGCGTAGTTGATCAGTTGGTAACGCTCCAGATCCCCCCTGAGGTCATCCCGGTAGCTTTTTATGGTAACCCCTTCCTTATTGAGTCTCGCAAGGAGGTCCTCCTGGGTCCATTGGTTATTCCGTTTCACCCTCTCAACAGCATTGTCGATTTCCTTTTCTGTGATCCGAATGTTCAGTTCTTTAACCTTCCTCTGTGCAATCTTCTGGTCTATGAGAAACTCCAATACTTTCTTGCGCATTTCCATAAACTTCTGTTCATCTTGAAGCCTCATTTCGTCCGGTGAAGTGCCGGTCATTTCCTTCATCTTCTTGTTCAATTCGTGAAGTGTAATGACATCGTCATTCACAACAGCGACAAC
>JAFDIX010000517.1 GCA_019307805.1 Deltaproteobacteria bacterium
CTGGATTCAAGCCTGGAGGAGCGGAAGCGCCCGGTGGTGGAATACTCTCCGGAACTTGCATCTCTCAATCCGGGCACCATGAATTTTTGCACGGTCAATTATAAAACCGGGGAGATCATTGCCGATAAGACCTATAACAACCCTCTGAACGCCACCCTGGAATTCGGCACTCAAATGAAAAACAACAATGTGAAACCGGAAATCGAGTGCTTTGCCATTTCACATGTTCACAATACACTGTTTTTTTATGACAAATATGACTTCCTGGAACCGCCCCTGCATTTTTCGTTTGTATTCGGGGTCATGGGAGGCGTTATTTTTGACAGTTCCGTGCTTTCCTGCTTCATCAATGCGGTGCCCCACGGGTCCACGTGGCAGGGGGTGGGAGCCGGACCTTTGTGTTTCAAGGTTGCCATGGCCAGTGCCATTTTTGGAGGGCACATACGGGTCGGGTTGGAGGACAATGTGTATATCGATCTTCTCACCAAAACCAAGTGCAAGGGGAATGGGGACCAGGTCGAAAAGGCCGTGGAAATCGCAAAAGCAGTCGGCCGTGAACCGGCAAGCCCGGAGGAAGCCCGTGAGATTTTGAATCTGCCGAAAAAATAGAGAGCTTGAAGGAGAGGGAATCATGGGTTCAGAGGAAAAAATAAATTACGAAGAAATCGAAATTGTGGGTGACGGTCGGGGCACCATGCGGGGGGATTACCTGCTCAACCAGGATCGGCCCATGGACCGCATTCGCTGGCTTCTGGAGTGTTTTCCCGAGTGGGGCCGCTTTGCACTGTGGTGGACAGGAGGTATGGGCCTTGTGCTCAAGTCCCCGGGTGGCGCAGTTCTCCTTGTGGACAACTACGCGGGGCCGGCCCACTACACGGAATATGAGTACTGCGGTGTATGCCGCACCACCGGGTCCCCCAGCATTGACTGGCTTCGCCTTAATCCGCAGGTCATCGACATATACGGTTTTGAAACCCTGGACGGCGTCTTCTGCAGCCATCAGCACGCCGACCACACCGACATCTATACCCTGAAGGCGGCCGCCCAGACGAGCGACTGTCCTTTTTTTGGTCCCCTCTCCGCCGTTGAGCGGATGCGCAACTTCCAGGTACCGGAAGACCGCATCCGCACGGTCCGGCCGGGGGAAAAGTACCAGATCAAGGACGTCGAGATTGAAATACTTCCCAATTTTGATCGCATCGCCACCATGACAGGGGGGCCGGGCGTAGAGGTTTCACCGGGCGTTCGACGCCCCTACGACGACGTTGCCGTGACGTTTTTTTTCAAAATCGGCGGGGTCAATCTGTGCCATCTCGCGGACAGTCTGTTCCAGAACGCCTACGTGACGTTCCAAAAGTACGATATCGATGTGCTGACTTTTAACATCGGCTACAATGCCCCCGGAGGCACTGACAAGATGACGCCCTACGACGCCGTTCGCCTGGGTGAAGCCATGGGCGTAAAGTTGCTCCTGCCGTTGCACTGGGACAATTGGGGGAACACGATCGTGGATCCGGAAGAGGTGCGCTGGGTGGCGGACCGCCATCTCCCGGATGTCAAAATCGTGATCCCGCAATGGGGCGTCAAGTGGGCATACCCGAGCCAGGCCGATATCGGTAAAATGAAGTTTGATGACTGGCGCGAACGCTACCGGCCGGAGGACTCATGGGAATACGGACGACCCGCGAAAGAAGCGGCCAAGAAGAGGGGTGAGTTTGTCCCCTATTAGGCTGACGGAGAATACCCATCTGCGGTGTTAGCGTTCGACTGAGCTCACGCCGAAGTCCTCATCCCTCGTCACTGCGGCGTAGAAAAGTAAATGGCTCAAGGCGCAAGGCTTAAGGCATAAGGCCTAAGGAGCAGAGAAGATGAATAGTCGTATACCATCCCTTGTACCGTATGCCTTATGCCGTAAGCCCTTTTTATACGCCTCGTTCCTCGGGATAAGTCCCGCCAAAGTGGCGGGATGGACATTTTCCGTCAACCTAAGGTGAAATTAGTTTTTTCAGGCGCAAGGATGTGAATGTTTTACGCCATCATAACTCTATTAGAAAACTTGTGGATTGTGTGGACGAATTCGCAAATTATTAAGGGCATTTTAAGGAATAATTGAGGAGGGGATTGGGCCAATGGCTGGAGATCTTGTAAATACACTGGCGGATTTGAAGGAAAAAGAAGCACTGGCTATGGTGCAGGAAAGGCTCGATTCCGGGGATGACCCCATGGCCATTCTGGACGATGCGCGGACGGCCATGGAAGTGGTGGGAAAACGGTTTGAAGAACACACCTATTTTATCCCGGACCTGGTCTACAGCGGAGAAATCCTGAAGGCGATTTCTGAAATCATCAAGCCACTGCTCCTGGGGGAAGAAGAAGAGTCGGAAAAACTGGGAAAGGTGCTCATAGGTACGGTGGCCGGAGATATCCACGATATCGGTAAAAATATTGTTACCTTCTTACTCGAAGTCAATGGCTTTGAGGTGAAGGACGTGGGCGTGGATGTCCCGGTCAAAAAATTTGTAGAGGCCATTGAGGAGTTCGGGCCGGATGTGGTGGGGCTCAGCTGTCTTTTGACCGTGGCCTTTGATGCCATGAAGGATACCATCACCGCAATACAGGAAGCGGGCCTCAGAGACAAGGTAAAGATCATGATCGGGGGTGGTGTGGTGGATGCAAACCTGGTCCCCTATGTTGGGGCTGACGCTTTCGAGCAGTATGCCAGCGGCGCGGTGACCCTGTCAAAAAAATGGCTGGGCATCAAAGCTGACTAAATAATCCCCCCAACCCCCTCTTAGTAAAGGGGGGCACCATATCACATTATGTCCCGGGCAAATGGCTCATCTTCCCCCTTTTCTAAAGGGGGACCGAGGGGGATTTTGCGGTGCCAGCACCCTGCTTGGTATGAGGACATTGAGAATCGACATTTGCCAAATGGTTATTTTGGACACTATTGACTTGGCGCAAAATAGCAAGGAGACAAAAAGTGGGAAATGAGAATAAAACACCGGTAGAACTGTACAATGAACGGTCACAACGGATCCGGGAAGCCGTCCAGTTGAAGGTGCCGGACCGCATTCCTGTTTCCATCGAGGATGAGGGGGTGTTTGTAAAATACGGGGGGGGCACATGGGCGGAGGTGATGTATGACTTTCAAAAGGCCGCTGAGGGCAGCAAAAAGCTCTGGTTGGATCTGGATCAAGACACCCATGGCATTCCCTTTATCATGTGCCCCGGTCAGGTCTACGACATCCTGGACTTCAAGCAGATGAAATGGCCGGGAGCCGAGAAGGAAGAGAACAGGCTGGATGATCCCGATTGGGTGTACCAGTTCGTGGAACCGGATGCCGGTTTTGAGGCCATGCATCCGGATGAGTATGAGTGGTTCGTGAATGATCCTACGGATTTTATGGTCCGAGGGTACTGGCCCAAGGTGTCCAAGACCCTGGCACCCCTTAAAAATCTGCCCGCCATGTGGCATATCAATTCCTATACAAGGCTTCCCTTTCTGGCCGCCTTCGGGACACCGGAAATCTCAAAGGCCCTGGAAGCCCTTATGGCCGCAGGCCGGGAACTCATCAAATACAATCAGGCCCTGACACAATTTATTGTAGACATGGTGAAACTGGGGTATCCGCCCCGTAATATCGCAGGCTGCTCTGCGCCCTTTGATTATTTCGGAGATTATATGAGGGGCACCATGGGCAGGATGATCGACATGTACCGGCACCCGGAGCAACTCAAGGAGGCCATCAACAAGGCCACCCCCATGATCCTGGAGCAGGTCCTGACATTGGCAAAAGCCAAACTGGCTATCCTGGATGAGGCCATGCCCGATGGGAACCATCCGAAACACGTGGCCATGTACCTCCATGGGGGGGCCGGAGGATTCATGTCCAATAAGCAGTTCGAGGAGTTTTACTGGCCCTCCCTGCGTCAGGCCCTTATAGGGATTATAGATGCGGGTTTCACGCCCTATATGTTTTCCGAAGGG
>JAFDIX010000072.1 GCA_019307805.1 Deltaproteobacteria bacterium
GATACGGAGGAACTTCCCGTGTCCGCCAGAATAAAAAGAAACAGGATTAATTTCAAGAGAAAATCGGTTTCAATTCAGGTTTTGGCAATGCTGACAGGAAAGAAGGGACGGGCCGGATCTTGGCCCGTCCCCCTTGAAAAAACCTCTCCTAAAACCTTATGTCATCTTGATATAGGGCTTTCGCGAGATGTTTATCGTGTAGGACTCAAATTTTTCAATGAGGGCCCTGCATTCAGGGTCTTTCTCATTGGCGGGCATGACTTCCTGCATCGTGGCCATGTCTGTAAACTCCATTATTTTGATGAAGGCGTTTTCGCCGACAGCCTGCCACACGTTATAGCCCAGGCATCCGTGGGATTCCCACCAGGGTTTCGTCCCCGACATGACGAAACTGAGAAAATTCTCCTGATTTTCTTTGGCTACTTCAAAGGAAAAAATGACATTGACCATGATAAGGCTCCTTTCTGTTGAAACTTGGAAATAGTATTATAAGTTGCTCCAGGCTTCGGCCATTCCACAACAGGTACAATAAACTTCTATTTTATAGGGTCCTTGGGCATAGGTCTACGATTGTTTTCGTGATTCATCCTGTTAAATTTTATTACAGATTTTTTAAGGGCCGAAGAAATTGATAGTCCGAGTGCGCAGATATCAATGCTCATTATTCCTTGGAAAATATCAGGACATAGATTTTCCTAAGGATGATCAGGGCGGTTGCCATGAGGAACAGTGCAGAGATGGGCTTGGTCACAAAGATGGTCCATGATCCGCTGGATGCCACCAGCGACTGTCGCATGCTTTCCTCTGCAATGGGCCCGAGAATGAGCCCCATGAGAATAGGGGGGAGTGGGAACTGAAACTTGGTGAGAAAGTATCCGAGGACTCCGAAGATGAGGGCCAATCCCACGTCAAAGAGGGAGGAGTTGACAGCATAGGCCCCAATAAAGGAAATCACCAGGATGCTGGGAACCAGGACCTCTTCCCGCACCTTGAGGATGGCTGCAAAGAGATATGTCCCGAAGTACCCGTAGGCCAGGATGAGGAAATAGGTGAGGAGCATCGTGGCGAATATGGCGTAGACAAAAGGGCCGGCCTCCACAAAGAGCATGGGCCCTGGAATAAGGCCGTGGACCAGAAAGGCCCCCAGCATAATGGCGGTGATAGGGTCCCCCGGTATCCCCAAAGTCAGCAACGGGATCAGGGCCCCGCCCGTTGTGGAATTGTTGGAGGACTCCGAGGCGACGACCCCCTCCATATGCCCGGTCCCGAATTTTTCCGGAGTTTTGGAGGCCCGCTTGGCCATGGAATAGGCCACAAAGGCGGATATGGCCGCCCCGATTCCGGGGATGGCGCCGACACCGGTACCAATGAGTGAAGACCTGATCAGGGTCGCCTTATATTTTTTCATCTCCTTAAACATCTCCCACAATCCGGCCCTGCGCTCCATTCCGTCCAGTTGGACCGCCTTGGCCCCCTTTTCCGTGAGTAGGAGGGCCTGGGAGATGGCAAACAGCCCCACCACAACGGGCAGCAGGGGCATGCCCCGGGAAAGCTCCAGGATGCCGAATGTGAACCGGTCCACGGTCCCCATCTTGTCCTGGCCGATACAGGCCAGAAAAAGACCGAAGGTCCCCATGAGCAGGCCCTTTAAAAAGGATTGTTTGCTGCCGGAGGTGATCACCATGATGATACCGAACAAAGCGATGGCGCAATACTCCGTGAAGCTGAACTTGAGTGCGATTCTGGCTATCAATGGGGCACAGAAGGTGAGAATGATGACGCTGAAGACCCCGCCGATGAAAGAGGCCACTACTGCCGCGGTCAGGGCCCTGTGGGCCTCCCCTTTACGCGCCATGGGGTAACCGTCCAGGATGGTGCAGATCGCCGCCGGGGTGCCCGGTGTGTTGATCAAAATGGCGCTGACCGCGCCGCCGTAAAAGGCCCCGCAATAGACAGCGACCAGCATGCAGATCCCATGGACCGGTTCCATGCCGAAGGTCAGGGGCAGGAGGACCGTGACCCCCACAACGGCGCCGACCCCTGGAAGTACCCCAATCACGATGCCCAGGGGGACGCTGAACAGGAGGACCAGGATGAGCTTGATATTGAGTACGGCCTCCCAGCCTGCAGCAAAGTCTGCGAACATGCTCTGATCCTCCTTATTAGAACAGGCTCCCGGAAGGGAGATAGATGTTGAGTACGGACCCGAAGAGATAATAGGTGGCAAAGGTGATGGCCGGGGGAACCAGGACGAGTGTCCAGACCCTGCGCACCCCCAGCAGGAAAAAGGAGATCACCATGAAGGCGATGGTGGCAACGATATACCCCAGCAACGTGGCCAGATAGACATAGATGAGAAAGGCGCAAAACATGATGACGGGTCTCATCTGCAGGAGGGCCTTGAGCCCGGCTGCGCCTGCCGGGGACTTCGCCTTCTTTGCCCGTGAAAAGACAATCAGGAATATTGCCTCGATACCGAGGGCCGCCAGAAGGAGGCGGGGGAGAAAGGTGGGACCCATGTCGTAGGGCACCTTTTCCAGCTCATAGCCGCCGAAGTGGTAGGTGAGCACATAGAAGAGGAGGGCACAGAGCAGCAGGAGAATTCCCGCCAAAAGGTCACGCTGTTTCATGGACAGGGTACTTGCCTTTTCGGTCATCATTCGCCTCCCGGGCCTCATGCAAGCCGTTTACATACGCCAAGATCTTAAATTTTGGCAGACTTTGTTTATCCAGTATCAAGCATCCAGCAACCAGCATCTCTCGGCTATGAGCAATCCCGGCAGCGGCCCCGGAGGAGGGGTGCTGCCGGGATACTTATCCGAGTATTCTTACTTCCCGCTTTTGGCCTTGTATGCCTTGAAGTATTTGATATCCGTCTTGATCTTGGCCTCAAAGGCCGTGCTGTCCAGATAGGCCGCAGGCAGCTTTGCCTTGAGCATGGCATCCTTATATGCCTGGCCCTGTGCCGCCTTTCCAAAGCCTGCTTTCAGTGCCTTCAGGGCACCCGGATCAATGCCCTTCGGTGCAAAGATACCGGACCAGACCTGGGGATAGGTCTTGACCCCGTCTTCCACCACGGTCGGAACTTCAGGTATCAGTTTCATGCGCTCGTCGGCAAAGACTCCGAGGATGTTCACCTTTCCTCCCTTTTGCAGTCCCATGGCAGGTGCAGCCACCGCCAGTGCAATATCCACATGTCCGCCGACACAGGCGGTAATGCCCGGCCGCAATCCCTTAAAGGGAATGCCCTTCATCTTGATTCCGGAGGCATCCTCCAGGGCCTTGAGCATCATATAGGGGACGGTGCCGAGGCCGGGGTGGGCGAATGTTACCTCGCCCGGATGCGCCTTGGCATAGGCGATGAACTCCTTGGTGGTCTTGTAGGGGGTGTGTGCGCCGGCTATGATGACGATGGGGAGATAGGTGTACTGGCAAATGGGCTGGAGGTCCTCCGTGCTGTAGGGAAGTTTTGCTGAAAAAATGGGCTGTGTGAGGGACGGGCCGATGGGGAGTGCCCCGATCTCATAACCGTCCTTTTTGGCCCGTGCCACCGTGGCTGCACCAATGGTCCCCCTGCCACCGGTTACGTTGGAGACCTTTACCGGGACACCCAGTGCCTTGGAGGCAGCGTCGGCAAGGATCCGTGCGGCAACATCACCTCCGGATCCTGCGGGAAAGGGATAGATCATGCGGATGGGTTTGCTCGGATAATCACCGGCGCAAAGGAAACCACTGCCGGCAAAAACAAACACCAGGGTCAGAACCATTATCAAAAAAATCTTCTTTTTCGTCCCGATTTTCATGTTGTGCTCCTTTCATGGCAAAAAGTTAAAGATTTATTACAAAATACTGTCATTTCCGGAGCTGAAACCATAAACCTTTGCAGCTCCGATTAATGGGCGCGCTCTTTTGGCAATCGCTTCTCAGCCGCCTTCAATTGCGGTACAGTGTCTTCAATATGGGACCGCATTTTTTGTATGGTTCCCTGTATATCTCCCTTCCTGATAAGTCCATAGAGTTCCGAGTGGGAGGTGGTATCATGGAATGCGCGGTCTGCCGGCTGAACCTTCAGAACCAAGTCCTCTACGAAGTCCGAAAGAATATTAACGAGAATAACATAAATTGGGTTGTGAGAACATCTGGCCAGGATCCGGTGAAAGTTTATGTTGGCCGCAACATAATCGTCGCCCAGGTTAAGGGGCAGCGCGTCAATGGCTTCTGCAAGCATCTGAATGTCTTCCTTTGTCGCCCTTTCCGCAGCCAGGCCGGCCACAATGGGTTCCATCTCCAAGCGCACCTCCGCGATATCAGCGACGGTCCCTTTTCCCAAGATGAAAAAATCTTTCACGATCTGTGAGACCGCATCATGTTTCATGGATTGAACAAAGGCCCCACCTTTGGGGCCTCGCTTGATCTCGATCAGTCCTTCTCTTTCCAGATTGCGGATGGCCTCCCGCACAATGACCCGACTGACTCCAAAAATTTCCACGAGTTTGTATTCCGAGGGAATGCGTTCCCCGAGCTTGTAATCACCCTCAAAAATGGAGCTCTTGACCTTCATAAAGGAATTGCTACTCGTTCTTCCAGGTGGGTTTTCTTTTTTCCAGAAAGGCGTTCAACCCCTCATGGGCATCATGGGTCTCCATGAGCTCCTTGAGGTAGATGTCCTCGATGGCCTGAAGGGATGGCTCCAGATCATCCATGAGACCGACCGTGATGGCCTTTTTGGTGAGCCTCAACACTTCGGCGCTGAGCTTCAGGTAGGGCCTTAGAAATTCCCGGGTCTCCTTTTCCAGGTCTTCTTCCTTTACCACTCGGTTCACCAAACCCATTTGAAGGGCCTCTTCAGCACCAATGATTCTCCCGGAAAGGACCAGGTCCGAAGCCGCCTTGCGTCCGATGATGCGGGGCATGACCTGGGCGGCAATGGGCGGGAATACCCCCACCTGGATTTCGGGTTGGCCCAGTTTGGCACTTTCCGATGCAATCACCACGTCACAAAAAATTGCGAGTTCACACCCGCCACCCAGACAGGAGCCGTATACGGAGGCAGCGGTGGGGATGCCGAGTTTGTCCATATATCTGAATATGTTATGGAAGGTTTCGATCATCTTGGGTGCCAGGCCCCCCATGTGTTCACCCACATCCACACCGGCGGAGAAACATTTCCCCCGGGCACGAAAGAGGACCACCTTGAGGTCCTTCATCCCCTGCCACTCCTTCAGGGTGCTGTTGATTTCTTCCATCATGGCGATATTGAGGATATTGACAGGGGGCCTGTTCAGGGTGATGGTCCCCAGACCGTCCTTGAGTTCTACTTGGATATGTTCATAACTCATGGTAATGCTCCTTTCCCTTGGGTCGTAGTTTTATTTGCATCCGCAAGCACGGTTTTGACGGCCGTAACACGGTTCACCCGTAGTGCTCCATGGAACGGCGGGATGGGGGAACGGGGGTTGGCCGTTCATCGCTCCTCGTGTTCGGTATCCATTTCCGTTTTCCTGATTGCCGCCTAACAAGCGATCTATACAATTCAAGTGCATACTTGTCAAACAGACAAAAAGGGCAGACAGGCTGTCGAAAGCCTGCCTGCCACAGGTTGCATTTATTGATGATTGTGGTGGGCTACTTTTGGGGTTTGCCCATGACCTCGGCAAACATATCCATATCCCAGCTTTTACAATCGGCGATGTTCTGGCGGAACTTGATGAAGTCGACGGTATCCTGGCCCGTGATCTTCTTGGTATTGAAGGCCCCGAAACCCAGGAACGCCTCGCCGCCCATGTTGGCCGCCAGCCAGTGCCTGTGGGAATTCTTCATGGTATCCCAGAAGAATTTCTTCTTTTGGCGGATGCTGTCAATGGACTCGATAAGACAACCGGGAAAGAGGTTGGCAAAGGTCCAGACGATCTTGTCCAGTTCCTTGTCCAGGAGTTCGAAGTCCGCGTTGGCCTGATGTTCTTTGACAAAAGCCCGGGCCTCCTTGGCGTCGGCCCCTCCCTTGTACTCGCCGTATACGATCTCACCGTCCTGCACGTAGGTATCCGTGATGATCATGGGGTTGCGCACCCATTCTCCGTCCACCTTCATGACAGGTACGACCTTGCTGATGAGGTTTTTGGCCTTCATCTTGTAGGCGGACCACATCTCACAGGAGACACAGTTCCACATGGCATCTTCAATGCTGAGGTACCAGGGGAGAAAATCGGAGGCGCCGCCGACCGGGGCTGATCCGTGCTTGGGACCGGCCTGTCCGAATATGGCGAGATCCGAGGCAATGGCCAGATCACAGGCCATGCCGATCTCCTGGCCGCCCGCTACTCTCATACCGTTCACCCTGCAGATGACCGGTTTTTTGCAGGCTAAGATGGAATCCACCATGTGGTTGAAGAGTTCCATGTACTGGCCGTACTCGTCGTTTCTTCGGCTGTAGTATTCGCTGTACTCCTTGGTATTGCCGCCCGTGCAGAATGCATAGGGCCCGGTGCCCGTAAAGACCGCCGCCACAACGCTTCTGTCCAGGGAGGCGTTTTCAAAACTGGCAATCACGCCCTTGACCATCTCCGTGGTATAGGAGTTGTACTGCTTGGGGTTGTTCAATTGAATCCAGGCCACGTAAAGGCCTTCCACCACATTGCCCGACGGGTCGGTAATGGGTTTCTTTTCATACACGACACAAGGGGCTTCGGTTCCAAAGTGCACCTCGGTATGCAACAGGTGGTCTTTTTCTCCGTCCTCTCTCGGCATCCATTCTAAAGCCATAATCATTTCCTCCTTATTGAGTAAAATTTTTCAGTTTAATCCGTACCCATGATCAAAATCGGGTCATTAAAAATCGGGTGTCAGGACGATCCTTTTCATGGGAGGCGTCTTGTGCGCTTCGGTAAAGGTCTCCTCAATGGCGCTCATGGGACGTGTCTCCACGAACTCCGGGACATTTATTTTCCCGCTCAAGGCCATCTCCAGGACAATGGGATAATACTCGGGAAGGCATCCCCATGTGCCTATGATCTCCGCGTCAAAGGCCATGAGCCGGCCAATGGCATACTCCACCTTGGCAAGACTGAATCCCAGCACAAGGAGTTTTGAGGTGAAGCTGACCAGGGTCAGGGCGATTTCCTGGCCCCCCTTTGCGCCCGTCACCTCAAAGATCTTCCAGCCCGTGCCGGGCAGACCCTTCTCCTTGCAGAGGCCTCGAAATTCCTTGGAAACGGCCCTGGCATCCTTGTCTGTGGAGTTTATCACAAAGTCGGCACCGAACTTCAATGCCCTGTCAAGTTTTTCCTGATTCCGGGCAATGCCGATAACGGTCTTGGCGCCCAGGGCCTTGGCGGTCTGCCCCATATACTGTCCTACACCGCCTGTAATTCCGACGACCACCACGTTATCGCCGGGCTGGAGATCCGCCCGCTTGGCTGCCTGGTAGGGTGTCGTAGCGGCATCGGCCACCACCGCCAGATGGGAAAGTGGAATATCTCCCCTGTCCTTGACCTCACAAAGATCAATACTGGGGACCGGAATATGGCTTGAAAAACCACCGTAAGGCCCCAGGCTGTTGCCGGGCATTTTCTGGGCAAGGCAGCGGTTACCCCTTCCGGTCTTGCAAAGAATGCACTTTCGGCAGGGCATAACCGCCGGGATGATGACCTCTTTCCCGATCCAGGCCTCATCTCCAGCCACAACGGTTCCGGAAATTTCATGGCCCAGGGTCAGGGGCGGTTTGGAGACCGTGGGGACCCCGTCATAGAAGTATCCCAGGTCGGTATGGCACACCCCGCAACCTGCGACCTCCACCAGCACTTCACCGGGCTGCAATTCCGGTACGGGTATTTCAGTCTTTTCCAGTTTTCCCGGTGTGCTTTCCTTTGTCTCTCTGTTAAACGTCGTCGGCTGCACCATCTGCCATGTCTGTATTTTATCCGGTATTCCTCCCATCATTCCCTCCTTTTTTGATATCAATGATTATTCTCACAAATCCAGTCCCCGCATACCGGTGCACAGGCCTGTTCTCTAAATCATCCCGTAACCACCATCTACACAAAGAAGCTGACCGGTAATATAATTGCTCTGGTCTGAGGCGAGAAAAACAAAAGCCGGAGAAATATCGTCCGGCTCTGCAAAGCGCTTCAAAAGGATTCGGTTCATGTAGATCTCTTTGAGTTTTTCGTCCGTCGTAATTTTTTCCGACATATCCGTCTTTACGATGCCCAGGGAGATCACATTGGCGCAGATGTTGTACCTGGCCAGTTCCCGGGCCATGGATTTGGTCATGCTCAGGATGCCCCCCTTGGCGGCACTGTAATTGATCTGGCCCACGGTGCCCACCAGACCTGCAACGGACATTACATTGATGATCTTACCGCTTTTCTGCTCCTTCATGTGGAGACCGGCCGCCTGGCTGCATAGAAAGGCCCCTTTCAGATGAATATCGACCACCTGGTCCCACTGCTCCTCTTCCATTTTGAGCATCAGGGCCGGCCTTGTGAACCCGGCGTTGTTGACCAGGATATCCAATTTGCCGAATTTCTCAATAGCACTATTCACCAGGTTTTCCGCATCCGACTTCAGGGCAACGTCGCCCTTTACTGCGATGGCCTGACTGCCCATGGATCGAATGGTTTCAACTGCCTCATTCGCCGCTTTTTCGTTGCTTGTGTAGTTGACGACAATGTCAGCCCCTGCTTTTCCATAGGCGAGGGCAACAGCCCTCCCCACCCCGCGGCTGCTTCCGGTTACCAGTGCAACTTTGTCTTTAAGATCCATAACTTAAACCCTTTTCGATTGATAAAATGGATAAAAAGTACGCCCAGAAAAGTAATTACATTATAGTTACAATATGATTATATTGTAAAATGTAAAAAAACCGTCCTACCATGTCAAGTAAAAAACAAAATGAATCTCCCCGTGGCCTGCCACGGGAAGATTCACTTGAATAAAAATTTATTTTTGTTAATATTCATTTACTTCAAAAGCACCTGGATGCAGAGAATAGCCATTCCATAGGAAATGCGAGGAATCGGGAAAGGATTAATGGCAACTAAACAGAAATCAATAGTAAATATCAGTTTTAAGCAAAAAATTGGATTATTAGTTCCTTATATAAAAAAGCGTATAATAGCGCAGCTTCAATCCGTAGCGCTTATTGTCATTTATTTAATTTGTTTTCAAACTATTGTTTTAGACATTGCTATTAGTGACGCTGCGATCGTTGCAACAGGAATTGCCGTGGTAGTTCTCGGATTGGCCCTTTTTATCGAAGGGCTCTTTTTAGGCTTAATGCCTTTAGGCGAGATTATTGGGATTAAGCTGCCTCAAAAAACCATACTGCCCATTACATTAACCTTTGCTTTTATTTTGGGCATAGGCGCAACTTTTGCAGAACCCGCTATTGGAATATTAAAAGCTGCCGGTACATCTGTAAAGGCCTGGGATGCGCCCCTGCTCTTTCTGATTTTAAATAAATATTCCAATTATCTCGTGTATTCAGTAGGC
>JAFDIX010000518.1 GCA_019307805.1 Deltaproteobacteria bacterium
GCCTCCGTTCAGGTGGGGATCACCGCACCTGCTGACACTGTCAGTCATGCACTCTACCCGGTAGCCCAGCACCAAAAAACGGCGCTGCTGTTAAAGCTGCTGGGAAACACCAATACGAAGTCGGTCCTGGTCTTTACCCGAACCAAACATCGCGCCAAGAACCTGGGGAAAAAGCTTGTTGCCGCAGGATACCGATCGGCTTCGCTGCAGGGGAACCTTTCCCAGGCAAGCCGCCAGGCCGCTTTGGACGGCTTTCGAAACGGGAAGTTTCAGATCCTGGTGGCCACCGATATCGCCGCTCGCGGTATCGACGTTACCCGGATTTCTCATGTCATCAACTACGACATCCCTGCCACTCCCAAGGCATACATTCACCGCATCGGACGGACCGGAAGGGCAACTCGCAGCGGTGAAGCATTCACGTTTATTACCAGAGAGGACAGGGAGATGGTTTGCGCCATCAATCGAATCATCGGTTCTGAGATCGAGCAACGCACCGTATCTACTTTTGACTACGGTTCCCCTGCGCCTAATCCCAAAGGCCGCTCTCAATGGGGAGGAAAACCGCAACGGAAATTATCCAGAGTGAAAAAGAGTCGGAACAAAACAAAGTCACGCTCGAAGATTTTTATGTAGATAAAAAGACGGGGGATGTGGCTATCCCCCAGAGTAATACAAACGCTATGATTGCAAAGCTGAGACTAAAAAAGTAAGTTATGCCTAAACTGATCGGTTTCGGGTTCAGAGTTCAAAGGTTATAACCGATTGTTGCCACTCATTTTTCTATTCAGGTTCGGGGATGGTCCCGGTCACCCATTGGGTGAACCGGCGTTGGCGTTGCATTGATGGCCGGAACCTTTGGCTGCTGCTGTTTAGGTGTCTTCAACCGTGAACCGTGAACCGCTCAACCTAAATGATGTTAACATCTTTTTGTTCTAATTTTGATGGTTCTGTAAAAAGCCGTCACTCCGGTGAAAACCGGAGTCCAGACAAGATGGAGCCATTTGATATAACTGAATTCCGGCTGCAGTTTATCCCGTACATAGTGCGGGGCCGGAATGACAAAAAGTGGCGTTTCCCAACTTTTTGCTGGACCGTCAATTTTGAAACGGTAAATTTAGAAAGGAGTTTTAATGCTTTATAAATTTGACGGTAAGCGGCCGACCGTGGGGAAAGATACGTATGTCAGTGATCTCGCAAGTGTCATCGGCGACGTTATTATCGGAAACAATTGCTATATAGGGCACGGTGCCATCTTAAGAGGGGACTATGGCAGAATTGAAATTGGAGACGGTACGGCAGTGGAAGAAGGAGTCATTGTACACGCACCGCCCGGCGAGACGAACCATATCGGAACCAAAGTCACCATCGGTCACAATGCTGTGATTCATGGCAAATATATCGGCAATCAGGCAGTTATCGGCATGGGGTCCGTACTCAGTATTTGGTCTGAGGTTGGGGAACGAGCAATTATTGCGGAAGGAAGCGTTGTAAAACTGAAACAGATAATTTCTCCGAAAGTAGTTGCCGCGGGTAATCCGGCAAAAACCGTCAGAGAGGTAACTTCGAAAGACGAAGAGTATTGGAACTGGGGCAAACAGCTCTATGTTGACCTTGCAAAAAAATATTTAGACGAAGGCATGGAACCGATAGGCCTGCATTAGCTCACTTATCGTAAACTCAATTCAATCGTTAGCCCTGAGATTTCTTGCAGTTTCGGTCGTAATATGAAAAAATATTGTGTTTGTTGAGTGGGACAACGCTCTTAGGATATTTTTCGGGGCAATAACATCATGTCCAAAGTGACCGCAATCCTGGGATCCAAGTACCCCATCATTCAGGGGGCAATGGGGGTCATATGCAACCCCGAACTGGTTGCTGCGGTTTCCGAGGCAGGGGGTTTCGGCCTCCTGGCAACGGCCTTTTCCATGGAACCCGATCCATTCCGGAACAATGTCAGGGCCACAAAACAGCTCACAAACAAACCCTTCGGCGCCAACCTCTTTGTCATGAATCCCCACGTCACCGAATTCGCCCAAATCCTTGCCGAAGAAGGTGTCCGGGCCGTGACTGTCTCTGCCGGATCTCCCAAAAACCTCATCCCCCTGCTCCATGAGTTGGATATCAAGGCCATTGTGGTGGTTCCAGCGGTTGATGTAGCGAGAAAGGCCCGGGATGCGGGGGCTGATGCGATTATTGCCGAAGGTTCGGAATCCGGGGGCATGCAGGGTTTCCGGGGCGCTTCCACCATGGTGCTGGTGCCCGCCATCGTCGATGCGATCAGCCTTCCGGTAATTGCAGCCGGCGGTATATGTGATTCCAGGGGATACCGGGCTGCCATGGCCCTGGGGGCCCAGGGAATCCAGGTAGGCACCCGCTTCATCGCATCCCGCGAATGCACTGCACATCCTCATTACAAACAATATATCACGGACTCAGGTGAGACCGGAACCGGCCTGGTGAATCTGGGCCGTGCCCGTGTCCGTGCCCTGCGTACACCACTCGTTGAAAAAATCCTTGAGGACGGAAAAATACCTGACGGGGTCTTCACCCCGACGTCAGTGGAGGAGTCATGGATCAAGGGCCGGCTTGAGGCAGGTCTGCTGCCTGCCGGCCAGGTTGCAGGACTCATATCCGACATTCCCACAGTACAAGAAATCATTGAAGAGATGGTGAGAGGGGCGTAGTACCATGGAGTGTCCAGCCTGCCGGTTTGATAACAGAAAGGCTGCCAAATTCTGCATCATGTGCGGGGAGGAAATGGGCGCCAGTTGCCCCCAATGTGATGCTCACCTTCCCGCAGGTGCACAATTCTGTGATCAGTGCGGCCGTGTGGTCATTCCTCCTGCCGAACCCACCCAAGGCGTTTCCCATGAAGGGTCAGAAGTCAGGGCCGTAAAAACCCGAGTCGGTGAAGGCCGGGAAGTCCCGGCATCTTCAAAGGGCCAAAGGGATCCTGCCGGGACTGCGGGGGGCGACGCGCAAGAGGAGGGGGAGAGTGCCGCTTCGCCGTCCCCCGGATTCTATCCAGAAATGGGGAAAAGAGCCATTCCCCTTTACATCCATAGGGATCACTGGCGGCCGAAGACGAGATTTTGTCTTTTTTTGACCATATTCTACGTCATCGCCATGTCCTTCCTCCTGTCCACCTACCTCTTCCCGGACAGTCCGCTGGTTCGCATGGCTGATATCTTCCACATTTTCTGGGCCAATTTTGTGTTTCTGGCTTTTGTCTTTCTCCTTGTAGCCTGGTGTGTATACGGTATGGTGGATTTCTGCTATTTTGCATTAATGAGAAGCAGGTGGTTCAGGCCCAAGCTGGGGGAAGTTCTCAAGGATGAAGGGTATGTGACGGAA
>JAFDIX010000519.1 GCA_019307805.1 Deltaproteobacteria bacterium
AGCATCCAGTAACCAGCATCGCTTCGCTGGACTTTATGGTATTTTCATACAAAAAAAGATGTGTGCAGAGGTGATATTTTTCTTGATATAATGCCTATTTCCGACGAGGAGAGAGTATTTCAAAGCCGAGTTTTTCCTGTAAGCTTCCCATAATCCCCTTGGGAGCGGCCAGGATCACGACGATAGCTATCACGCCCAATATAAGCATGCTGACCGAAAAGTATTCAGCCAGACTCTGTGATAGAAATACATAGATGAATGCCCCGACAATAGGCCCTTCTATGGTTCCAATCCCGCCGATGATGACAATGAATACCAGTACCACGGTCCAGTCGATGGCGAAAGCCTTATAGGGCTGTATAAATACCTGGAAAAGGTATATGACCCCCGCTGCGACTCCCGTAACGAAGGCCCCAACCAGGAAGCAATAGAGCTTGGATCGGAAGACCTCCACCCCCATGGTCGCTGCTACATCTTCGTCATCCCGCATGGCCATCAACCCCAATCCCAGCTTAGACCTCAGAATCCAATAGACCACCACAACAGAGCCTACCCCGACGATAAAAGCCGCATAATACATCTCTGCCATGGAGGGTGTGGGCGTCGGTTTGATGAACAGGCCCATGCCGTATTTGACGAATTTCCAGTTGCTGAACCAGATCATCAGTGCCTCAGCAAAAATCCAGGTCCCAATGCCGAAATAGACCCCCCTCATCCTGAAGATGAACAGGGACATGAACAGGCCCAGGATGACGGAAACCACCCCTCCAAGAAAGACACTCAACCAGACATACACGCCATAGTAATTGCACATGACAGCGACGGTATATCCGCCCACACCGATAAATGACTGTTGTCCCAGTGCGAGCAAACCGCTGTATCCCGTCAACAGATTCCACATCTGGGAAAAGGCCAGATAGAGACAGAAAAGGAGACAAAAGAAGAGGACATAGTCACTCCCCCATACGGGAACCGTCCCCAGGACCACCACCAGCAGCCCCAAAACATACAACCTTGATTTGTATAGCATGCTCCCCATAGACACCTACACCGTCCCGAATATTCCCTGGGGTCTCACCGCCAGGACGATCAGCAATACCACATACCCGGAGAACAACTGGTAACCCGGACCAAATATCTGGGCTCCCAAAAGCTGCGACACGGCCAAAATAAGCCCTCCGACCAGGGCCCCCTTCATGCTCCCCAGTCCACCGATGACCACAACACCAAAGGCGATGATCAGATACTGGGGGCCGGTGTGCGGGTAGAAGGTAAAGGTCATCCCCAGGAGCACACCCGCCACAGCCGCCGTCATCATCGCAATCCCCATGGCCTTGGCGTAGATATTGCCCGTATTAATCCCCATCAATTGCGCCGCCACCTTGTCGTCCGATGCCGCTCTGATCGCCCGGCCCATGTAAGTTTTTTGGAAAAAATAATAGAGAATAAAAATGACTGCCAGGCCTATCAGAAAATCCACCAGGTACAACACAGGAATGCTCAGATAGTCCGTAATGAAAATCGTCTTCACCGCCAGACCCGTCATCAAGCTCCGTGCATCCGGGGTATATATCAATAGCAGGAGATTCTGAAGAATAATGGATAATCCGAATGCCACCAAAAGGGGAGGCTCCATCCCCTTCCCCAGGACCCGGTTTATGAGAAATCTCTGAACGAAAAACCCGACAAAGTACATCATCGGGATAACAACAAAAAGGGACAATAATGGATTTATTCCCAGCCAGGTGATTAAAGACAGACACAGGAAACTGCTCAAAATCATCAAGTCACCATGGGCAAGGTTCACCAGCTTCACGATCCCGAACATGGTGGACATTCCAATAGCAAGAACCGCGTACAGACCTCCCAGTAAGATCCCGTTTACTATCGGCTGAACAAATGTTTCCATAAAAATTCCTTAATTGACGGCTTACGGCACAATGCACGAAAATGCTTTCTCCCTATGCCTTCAGCCCTATGCCTTCAGCCTTCTTTTTTATATCCCAAAATAGGCCTTCTTTACTTGTTCCTCGGTGAGAGAAGAGGGGTCCCCTTCCAGGACGACTTTCCCTTCCAGCATCACATACGCCTGCGTGGCCGCCTTGAGGCTTCGCTTTATATCCTGCTCCACCAGGACAACAGTCATGCCTGCGTCGTTGATTATCCTCAATCGCCTGTAGATATCTCTTATAATCACCGGAGCCAGCCCCAGGGAAATTTCATCGCAAAGAATGAGCTTGGGCTCAGACATCAATGCACGGGCAATGGCCAGCATCTGCTGTTCACCACCACTCAGGGTATCGGCCATCTGATTGTGGCGCGTCTTGAGTATGGGGAAAAGCTCATAGAGTCTTCCCAGGCCTTCATCCCTTCCCGGTCTTGATCTCGGCGTGTAGGACCCAATGACAAGATTCTCATAGACCGTTAATCGCGGGAATACCCGCCTTCCCTCGGGAACCAGAGATATTCCGCGGTCTACTGTTTTGTGGGGGGCAAGACCGGCCATATTCTCTCCGAAAAACTCGATGTTTCCTTGGGTTGGATTCAGCAGTCCTGAAATGGTATTGAGGAGGGTGGATTTACCCGCCCCATTGGCCCCGATCACCGATACAATTTGCCCCTCCTTGACCTCCATGGCGACATTCCAGATGGCCTGAAAATCCTTGTAGTGAACATCCAAATTGGTGACCTTAAGGGCTATGATCCCTGACACTAGTCTTCCTCCGTCCCGAGATAACACTCAAGGACCTCTTCTGAATTCATGACTTCCTTCGGATCACCGCATTGAAGCCAGGCTCCCTGAGATATTACCAACAACCTGTCCACACCCTCGGACATCATCATGAGAATGTGCTCGATCCAGATGATGGTGATGCCCTTTTCCTGAATCTTTTTGACGGTTTCCAGGACCTCCTCCGCCTCCTTTTCCGTCAAACCGCCTGCTATCTCATCAAGCAGAATGAGGGCCGGCTGGGTGGCCAGTGCCCTTCCCAGTTCCAGTCTCTTCCGGTCGAGCAGAGGCAGGCCCCCTGCCAACCTATCCTTTGCGGAATATAACCCGATTAACTCCAGAACATCATAAACGCGCTCTCTCCCCCGCTGTTCACTCAGCTTGCCCCCGTGAACGGCGCCTACAAGGAGGTTTTCGAACACGGTCATCTTATCAAAGGGCCTCGGAATCTGGTAGGTTCGCCCCATACCCCGGTGGCACCGCTTTGCAGGGGCTTCATGGGTAATGTCCTTACCTTTAAAGAGAATACTCCCTTCATCCGGTTTGAAAACCCCTGTGAGCAGATTGAACACGGTTGTCTTCCCCGCGCCGTTGGGTCCTATGACACCCAGGATC
>JAFDIX010000520.1 GCA_019307805.1 Deltaproteobacteria bacterium
ATATCGATCTACATTCCTTATTATGAAACCAAAAGTTCTTATGATCAACCCCTGGATCTATGACTTTGCAGCCTATGACCTCTGGTCAAAGCCACTGGGTCTTCTCTCCATCGCAACCATGCTTCGGCGCCGGGGCCTGCAGGTGCATCTGGTCGATTGCCTCGACATCCACCATCCGGGGATGAAACAGGACTCCTCCCTGTCTCCCCCTGTCCGACGTTCCTATGGCACCGGCAAATTCTGGAGACAGAGGGTTACCAAACCGTCTCCTTTGAAAGGGGTCCCCCGAAACTACAGCCGATATGGAATTACCGGACAGCTCTTCCAACGGGATCTGGAAAAGATACCCAGGCCGGATGCCATTCTCATTACCTCCCTCATGACCTACTGGTATCCCGGGGTCCAGGAGGCGATCACCCTGTCCAGGGATATCTTTCCGAAGGTCCCCATCATCCTGGGTGGAATTTATGCCCGTCTCTGCCCGGAGCACGCCCGTAAATATTCGGGGGCGGACCGGGTCATTTCCGAGGGAGGACACGATGCGGTCCTGGCGTTGGAGTCGGTCCTGCACGAATTAAACATCCCCTGCCAAGGCGATGCCCTTGAAGCAGAGGGGCTTTCCTATCCCGCCTTTGACCTGCTGCGCAAAATCGACTACGTCTGCCTTATGACTTCCATTGGTTGTCCCTACCGATGCCGGTACTGTGCCAGTCATTATATAAACCCCGATTTTTTCAAGCGGGATCCGGCACAGGTCCTTGAGGAAATTGCATACTGGCACATGGACTATGGGGTCCGAGATTTTGCCTTTTATGACGACGCACTCCTGGTTGGCTCGAACTCCCACATCATCCCTCTGCTGGAGGCCGTGATGCGACAAGACATGGCTGTCCGGTTCCACACCCCCAATGCCCTGCATGTCAGAGAGATATCCGGTGTTGTGGCCGGCTTGCTCAAGGCCTCTGGTTTCCGAACGATCCGTCTTGGTTTTGAGACAGCGGATATGGCCTTGCATGACCGTCTGGACAGAAAGGTCTCAAAAGGAGAATTTGAGAGGGCTGTCAATAATCTGGGAAATGCAGGATTCTCACCAGGGGATATCGGGGCCTATATCCTCATGGGTCTTCCGAATCAATCGGTGGGTTCTGTCATGGACTCCATTGCCTATGTGGCAGATACAGGGGCTACCCCCTACCTTGCAGAGTATTCCCCCCTTCCCCACACCCCCATGTGGAAAGATGCCATAGCAAACTCACATCTTGATCTCGCCGGAGAGCCCCTCTATCACAACAACACCCTCCTGCCCTGCTGGGACGAACGCCGAAAAGCTGAAGTTCCGCAACTCAAAAACCGTGTCAGGGAAATCCGTAAAACCACAAAAATAAAATATCCCCCGGCATAATCGGAAGCTTTGGACTCTAAGCCAATCCCCCCAACCCCCCTTTGCGAAAGGGGGGCGATAGGCTCACCCATAAATCCCTCTCACACCCCCACACCTGGCATCTCCCCCTTTCAGCCGACCTAGCGCGAAATAGACCAAGGGGAGAGGGATTTTGAGGTTGTCGAAAGACCTTCAGAGGGGGAAAGATCACGCCAGGGGCATTGGTCTTCCCCCTTTTTTAAAGGGGGACCGAGGGGGATTATACTATTCATTTCTGTTCATCAGGCTTGCCGCATAACCTGCACCGAAGCCATTATCAATATTCACGACCGTCACCCCTGATGCACAGGAGTTGAGCATGCCCAAAAGGGCGGTAACCCCCCCGAAACTTGCACCGTATCCCACGCTTGTGGGGACAGCGATCACGGGCTTGTCCACCAGCCCACCCACTACGCTCGGCAGGGCCCCTTCCATTCCGGCAACTACAATGATGACTGTCGCACTGTCCAATTGCTCTTTGTGGGACAGGACCCTGTGTAGCCCGGCAACCCCGACATCAAAAACCTCAGCCACGTCATTTCCCATGAATCGGGCAGTGATGGCCGCCTCTTCTGCAACAGGAATGTCGGAGGTGCCGGCGGTGATCACCAGAATGGTACCCCTTCCCTGAGCCTCTACCGCATGATGGGTGAGGGTGAGGACCCGAGCCCTCTCATGGTAAACACTGTCTGGAAACGCTTTCCTGATGATGCCGGCCTTCTCCCGGGAGAGACGGGTGGCCATGATATTCTCATCCTGCCGGGCCATGCGCTCCATGATCGCAAGGATCTGGTCGGCTTCCTTTCCCTCACCGAAAATGACCTCTGACAGGCCTCGCCTCAGGCCTCGGTGGTGGTCGATACAGGCCACTCCGATGTCTTCAAAGGGAAGGTCCTTCAACGCTTTCATGACATCGTCTACGCTGACCTCACCCTTGCGCAGTTGATCTAAAAGGTCTTTAATTATTTCCCTATCCAATCCCTTTCCACTCCTTCATTAAAGAAGATTCATCTCCTGGAGAGCAGTCATGGACTGCTGTCCTATGGTCGTCACTTTGCTCAACGCCCGGGACAAATGCACCGTTGCCTCCTGCCCTACCCCCGAACTGACCATAATCTCAGCCCTGTTCACAAATGCATCAGTCTCGTCCCAGATGTCATGGGGGACAAGGGACTTGGCCAGGCCGATCTCGTGACCCACCATACTCAAAAGGGCATGAATAATCCTTTCAGATCCCTTTTTTTCTCCCTCCGGGATTCCTCCCAGGATTTCGATGGTCTGGGATGCCCAGATAAGTCCTGCCTTTATCTTCTCGCTCTGAGAAAATGCCATAATGGCTTCATTGGCTTTCATGAAATATTTTTCCCCTCCTCACCTTTTTCTTTTCTTTCAAGTCCTTATCCACCCTGGATGTCTTTCCAAATACACTTCACCCTTTCCCGGGTGTTAAGGACATAGGGCATTTCAGGCTGCTTCGGCCAGGGCGCACCATCCCACTCCTGGGCCTTCACCCTGAGCATTGCTTTTTCAATATCACCCTTCTCTTCCCTCAGAAAGGACTCCACCATCCTCACAAAGTCCGAGGCCTGATCCAGGGACTGCCTGAAATAGGCCTTCACATCGGTTCCCGTGACGACGATTCGATGTCCCGGGCAAAGCACTTGTGCATCCAGCCGACTGAGGGCCTCCAAAGAACTCCGATATACCCGGTAATCAATCAGAAACTCCGGCGTAATATTGCCGGATCCGTTTCCACAACCAACCGCTTCGGATGCAATCAGTATTTTCTTCTCAGGCACCCAGTAGGCCATAAAATCCCGGGTGTGCCCCGGGGCATGGTTGGCCAGGATAGAAACGCCCCGGGACAACTCAAAACTTTGATCCGGTTCTACAAACAGATCCACATTAAAGGGCTCGAATAATTCAAACTTTGATCCGGTTCTACAAACAGATCCACATTAAAGGGCTCGAATAATTCCTCCTCCATAGAAAACCCGACATGGCTTTGAATGAAAAGGGCTGCATCATGGTTGAGCCTTCGGATGGTCTCAATGGCCCTGGGCCTTGAAAGTATCTTCTGGGCCCTTGGGGAACCGGCAATTTGCAATTCAGGCCATTCTTTTTTGAACTGTGCTACAGAGCCGATATGATCAAAGTGGGTGTGGGTGAAAAACAGGTATTTGGGCACTCGGTTGCCGAGCGTCTTTTTGATATCCTGGATATAAAGGGGCCCCAATACGGTGAAGCCGGCATCGAACAAAACCGGAGCTGTCCCG
>JAFDIX010000521.1 GCA_019307805.1 Deltaproteobacteria bacterium
AGCATCAAGCATCAAGCATCCAGTATCCAGCAAGGAGGTCGTAAAAAGTGGAAGAGCAAACGAGCAAATATCTGTGTCCCTATTGCAGCACGAAATTCGAGGCGTTTGAGGACCTGAAGAATCATGCCCTGACAGCGCACGCCGGCGAGCCGGCGCCCTTGCCGGAGGGGATGATCCGGTTGACCATCAACGGGGATGAATACCAGATCCAGGTGCAGCCGGAATGGACCCTGAACTACCTGATCCATGACAAGCTGGGGCTTACCTCTCCCAAGATGTTTTGCGACCGGGGGGCCTGCGGATCGTGCACGGTGATCATGAACGGGCGGCCGATCCTTTCCTGTATGACCCTGGCCATCGAGTGCGATGGGAACATCATAGAAACCGCCGAAGGGATTGCCGATGCCGGCCACCCGCTGGTGGAGACCTATGTTAAACATCACTGCATGCAGTGCGGATACTGCACGCCTGGGTTCATCACCACGGCTAAGGCATTGCTGGACAAGAACCCTGAACCCAAAGAGGAAGAGATTCGGGAGGCCCTGGGCGGCAACCTCTGCCGGTGCGGTACGTACCCGCAGCATCCAAAGGCCATCATGGAGGCGGCCGAGATTCTGGGACACAAGGAGGGGGTGAAATAGTATGAGCGTACAAACAGAATACGACCGGATGATTGAAATGGAGGATAATGTCGGATTTGATAAATACCCTCTCAAAGATTTCGATCAGATCGGAAAAAAGGATGTTCGGCGGCTGGACGGCAAGGAAAAGGCAAGCGGAAGGGCCGAATACACCATGGACGTCCAGTTACCCGGAATGCTTTATCTAAAATTCCTGACGTCCCCCTACCCCCATGCGGAAATCAAGAGTATGGATACCAGCAAGGCGGAGGCGCTTCCCGGTGTGCGGGGCATCCTAAGATACGATGACCCCGACCTGCCAGAGGTGGCCGACCTGGGTGGGCACGGTCCCACCGCCGTAGCCCCCATTCCAAAGGTTGCCCATTTCGAAGGAGAACCCACAGGGGTTGCGGTGGTGGCGGACACCGAGCATATCGCAGAAGAGGCCTTGAGGTTGATCCAGGTTGAGTGGGCGGAACGTCCTTTCCTGTTGGACGTGGAAGAAGCCCTGCAACCGGATGCCCCTTTAGCCCATCCGGAAGATTTTCCTGAAAACAACGTGGAAGTAGAACATGTGGAAGGCCATGGGGATGTGGAAAAGGGCCTTTCCCAAGCGGACAGGGTGCTGGAATTCAAGGTCACCCGGCGGCTCCATACCTATGTTTCACCGGAAAGGCCCTGCGGGGTGGTACGATGGAACGGAGATTATCCCGAATTTTGGCTTAAGCACCAGCGCCCCCATGAAAACAAGCGTGCCATTTCTTCCTGGTTTGATCACATCCCCATGAACAAGGTGGAAATGCACATGCCCTATCAGGGGGCAACCTTTGGAGGATGGACCCAGTTCCATTGGAACCAAGGCCCCCTCTATTGCGCCGCCGTTATGGCCAAAAGGACCGGTCATCCGGTAAAGTACGCCTTCGACCGACGAGGAGATTTCTACGGCGGCTCCATGGACGAGGGGAACTACTATTACAGGGTGGGATTCAACGATGATGGAACCATCATAGCGGTGGAAGTGAAGGCCCATTTTTCCAACTCCATGTGGGAAGGTTTTGGGGCTGGAACTCACTTTGAGGATAATACCAGGATACCCAATCTCCATGCCCCTCGAAAAGTCATCAAAGTAAACAAGGGGCCCAACACAGCCGTGCGATGCGAGCAGCTCTCCAACACAATGTCTTTCACCCTGGTCATGGACCGTGTGGCCACGGAGCTGGGGATGGATCCCATCGATGTGGCCATCAAAAACGACGGCGCCAAAGGACACGATATGGCATGGCTCACCGAGCGAAAGGAAGAGGCGGATTTTACACCGAGGGACAGCCTGAAAGAATGTCTGGAGAAAGGAAAGGCTGCCATAGACTGGGACAACAAATGGCATCCGCCGGGTGCTGATAAACTGCCCAACGGAAAGATGCACGGTATCGCCTTTACCTGGACCCACGAGTGGGATGATTCCTGTGGATCCGGTGAAATCGCCATGCGGGTGGAACGAAATGACGGCACCCTCAGCATCCTGGGAATGCGGTGTGACAACGGAGTAAACGCAGAGACAGGTTACTGCCAAATCGCGGCAAATGAACTGGGCATGCGTCTGGAAGACGTTTTCTATCGGCCCCACACGGACACCGGTTTCTTTCCCATGTGCCCCGATTCCTCCACAAACACCGGTGTCAACGGATGGGCCGTCAGGCATTGCGCCAGACTCCTCAAGGCCAAAATCATGGAAGCCGCAACCAGCCCCAGGGCGGTCACCCAGAGGGGGATCTACCCCCCCCACTTCCCGGATATGAAGCCGGAGGACCTGGATATCAAGGACAGCATTATCTTTGTAAAGGCCGATCCCGCGCAAAAGCTCTCTTTTGCTGAATTGGTTGGCCCCTCTGCTGAGGCGGGCCCCCTATCCTTTCATGAATTGTATGGCGCTGAAAGACACCCATTCAGCGTACCCCTTTTCGCGCACGCCTACCAGGCCCAGATCGGTTGTTATGCTGGATTTCGTCCCAAATTCTGTAGGCAGGTCCATTTTATGGAAGTGGAAGTGGATACGGAAACAGGGGAAATAGAGGTCACCAATGTGGTGAACGTCAACGACGTGGGAAAGGTGATCAGCCCTGAATCATGCGCTGGCCAGCAATACGGCGGCACCTATATGGGTGTGGGGAGAGCGCTGTTTGAAGAAATTGTCCATGACCCGGTCACAGGCGTCATGTTAAATGGGAATCTTCTTGATTACAAAATTGCCACAATAGAGGACTGTGGGCCTATCGATACCAATCTGGTGGAGACCCAACAGGGCTATGGCCCATATGGTGCTACCGGAATTGGTGAAGACATTGCCACGGTTATCCCTGCCATGCTGGCGCCCGCCGTCTATAACGCCATAGGGGTCTGGATCTATGAATTTCCTATCACACCGGATAGAGTGCTGAAAGCCTTAGGCAAAATATAGGGAGCATAAGGATGAAAAAATTTACACATTTCAATGTATCGACGGTCGAGGAGGCGGTTTCACTCCTGCGGCGATACCAAGGCAAGGCCAACCCCATTGCAGGGGGAACAGATCTCCTTGGCAAAATGAAGGATAGAATACTGCCTACGTATCCTGAGGCCGTTGTGAATATTAAGACCATTCCCGGGCTGGATGCCATTAGGGAAGAGGGGGAACTTTTGAAAATAGGATCCCTCGCAATACTCGAAGACATAGCGCACAATCCCAT
>JAFDIX010000522.1 GCA_019307805.1 Deltaproteobacteria bacterium
TTTTTCAAAAACGCCATACCAAGGATAATGTTTTGGACCTGTTAATTCGCGAGCATCTCAATTTATCCGATAGAATCTTCGAAATCATTGAAAAACAAATCTTGAGCGGGGCGATCAAGCCGGGAGAGAGGCTTGTTGAAACCGAGTTGGCGGTAAGCCTCGGTACGAGCAAGTCCCCGGTCAGAGAAGCATTGAAGAAATTGGAAGGGGAGGGCATTGTCAAACTCATCCCCAGAAAAGGCTACTTTGTCAGGGATATTGATCGCAAAAGTATAGAGGATTTTGTTGACATCATGATCGTGATTGAGCCGGCCATTAACCAATCCGCCCTCAAACATAAAACCGAGGCGGTGTGCAAAGAGATCGATAAAATCCTGAGCGAAATGAAGCGTACGCTGAAAAAGAAGGATTATGAATCCTACGTTGCTCTCAATGACCGCTTTCATGGACTGTTCGTAGAGCTGACCGAGAATGAATGGTTTTTAAAGTTCTTCAATACTCTTCACAAACAGGCGGATATGCTGAGATCACTCTCCCTCCACACCCGAGATCGTTTTTCCCGCTCCATCGAAGAACATCATGCTATTGCAGATGCCTATAAACGAGGAGATGAGAAGCGATTGGTAGAGGCCGTCAGGCATCATATCCTCATGTTTAAAGAAAATCTTCTCGATTCTGATTTTCTTCAGGAAAAGCCTTGAACAGCCATGCAGGAACACCGGTAAAAGGATGCCGGAAATCGTAAAATAAGGAGGGAAGATCATGGGTACGGTAGAAATTCTTGATCGGTCTAATATGGTTGCCGCTTTGAAAAAACAACTCGCTATTGACCCCGAATCCACGGCTATTATTGCAGTGGATATGCACCGCGGGCACCTGGATCCTTCGGTTGCCACGATGCCGGCTGCACCGGAGGATTGTGAACGTGTGATTAATAATGCAAAGGATGTCATGGCTGTCGCTCGCGCAAAAAAAATTCCCATCATCCATGTCATTCTCATCCATCGTGACATTCCGGGGTTTGGTTCAGAGGGAATGATGGTGGGTTTCTGGCGGGCGGTTCAGGATTTTCTCAAAGCGGAAGACCGTCTCAGCCCGGGTAGAAAATCGACAACAACCGCCCATAATTTAGAGGGTATGCCCGGCACGGAGATTATTCCTGAACTCCTGGCCCCGGAAGATTATATAATCAACAACAAAAAACGCCTGGACTGCTTTTTCGGTACTGATCTGGAGATCCTTCTACGCACTCTCGGAACTGAGACAGTGGTCTTGATGGGCATCAATACCAATACCTGCATCATGAACACGGCGTTTTCCGCATTTAACAGAGATTTTCAGGTGGTGGTGATCTCTGATTGCGTGGCCAGCATGTATGGCGAGGATCTCCATGTCCTTGGCTTGGAGAATGTGAAACGCTGTCTGGGCTATGTTTTGACAGCAGAGGAGTTTAAAGAAAAAACCAGGTGAGGTTAAAATGGCTACGGATACTGAAAAAGTTCTTATTGTAGACGCTGACAAGTGCACCGGCTGCGGTGTTTGTGAGCTTGTCTGTTCAATGGCGAAACACGGTGAGTACAACCCGAAGAAGTCTTACATCAGGGTCATGAAAAACAGAGAAATGAGCGTCGACATCGTCACCCGGGATGTGAGATGTGATTTTTGCAGCAAGTGTGTCGATTGGTGCTTACCACGGGCCATACAATTTGTCAGTCCGCCAGAGGCAGCCGTGATAAGGAAGCAAAACAAGATAGGCATGTTCCCTGCGCCTCTGCTCTCCGAGGCATAGGCATTTCTCAAACCAAACCCCGGAGGTGTTTTAATGAAAGGCTGGACAGAAACAATTCTCAGGGTGGATCTGACCTCGGGAAAGATAAGCAACGAGCCTCTCGATATGGAGTTGGCCCATCAGTATGTTGGCGGAAGAGGCCTCAATGCCAAAATGCTCTTTGATGAAGTGCCGGCCGGCACCGACCCCTTGGGGCCGGATAATAAATTGATTATCGGGGTGGGTCCATGTAACGGAACGGTGGTTCCCGGGAGCCAGAGATTTACCGTGACCCTCAAGTCACCTGTCACCGGGCGGTATGCCGACTCCAACAGCGGAGGTTCTTTTGGGGCGACCTTGAAATATGCCGGTTACGACATGGTGATTATCGAGGGCAAGGCAAAAGAGCCCGTGTACCTCTGGATCGATGACGAAAATGTGGAAATAAGGCCCGCTGCCCATCTCTGGGGTAAAACCACCAGGGCGGCAAGTCGCGCTATTGTAGATGAAGTAAAAGATCCCGATATCAGCACTATCACTATCGGTCCTGCCGGCGAAAATATGGTCATGTTTGCAAGCGTCATCGCCGATCTGGGCCGGGCCCTGGGGAGAACCGGTATAGGGGCCGTGTTCGGCTCAAAGAATCTCAAGGCAATTTCCGTAAGAGGTACCAAAGGGGTGAAGGTGGCTGATCCCCAGGCTCTTGAAGCGGCGGTCAAACAAACCTATGACGCCTGGGATAACAACCGGGAAATGTACGATCTCGTTGCCGGTTACGGCCCATCAAGGGGATCCATGCGCTACGGTGGTATGCTGGGTGACAAGAATTTTCGAGGAACCGAACCTACCGGGTGGTTTTCCATGATGTCCCTTGAAAATCAGTCGGAACGATATGTGAAAACCAGGGCCTGCTTTTCCTGCTCCCAGGGTTGCGACCACATGTATGTGGTCACCAAAGGCCCCTTTAAAGGGGCATATGGTGAAGGCATGGAGCTTTCACAGCCTATGGATCTTGGAGTCAAGCTGGGACTGTACGACCTGGACACCGTCCTTGCCGTCGGCACCCTTGGCGATGAGTTGGGACTGGACTATTTTGATACATCAACCGCCATTGCCTATGCCATGGAGTGCTTTGAAAAAGGTATTTTGACGGAAAGGGATACCGGCGGTTTGAGGTTGGAGTGGGGAAATCAGGATGTCATCCCGAAGCTCATGGTGATGATCGCCAATGGTCAGGGAATAGGAGACATTTTCGCCCAGGGGCTGGATAGGATACCCAAAATCATTGGCAAGAAAACGGAAAAATACATGATGCATGCAAAGGGGATGACTTTCCCCAGCAGGGATCCCCGGTCTTCCAAGGGATGGGCTTTAATGTATGCCGTTTCAAGCCGGGGGCCGTGCCATGTCAGGGCCTTTATTCCGGAGTCCATGCCTGACCACACGTGGGATGTGGCCTTGGAGAAAAGGCTTCAGAAGTATAAGGACCCCAAAAATCGAATACTGGAGGAGGGGAAGCCCGAGATCGTGTACTGGTATGAGAACCTGCTTGCCTTTAAGAACTCCCTTGAAATC
>JAFDIX010001024.1 GCA_019307805.1 Deltaproteobacteria bacterium
TCCGGTCATTCCCGTTGCTATCAAGGGTGCGCGCAACATCCAACGCGGCAGTAACTGGTTCCCGCGCCGTGGCCGTATCAGTGTCACCATATGCCCGCCGGTACTGCCCGAAGGAGAAGGCTGGCAGGCCGCATTAAAGCTGAGGGATGCCGCTCGTTGGGAAATCAGTCAGTTTTGCGGCGAAGTGGATTTGGTAGAGAATAGCAAATGACTTCCGGGTAGCCCCCTCCCCCTCAGGGGGAGGGTTGGGGAGAGGGGATAAAAAAAGTAGCTGCTTGATATGATCTTCCCCCGGTTTCACGGACCATTAACTAGCGGCTAGCAGCCGCATTCTCGAATGCCAGTGGCGCCATCTGCCCAATATGGGAATGGCGACGCTGACGATTATAAAACACTTCAATGTACTCAAAGATACTGGCCTTCGCCTCAGTGCGACTGCGATAGTCTTCATGATGCACCAGCTCCGTCTTCAGTGTGTGGAAGAAACTTTCAGCCACAGCATTATCCCAGCAGTTGCCTTTGCGACTCATTGAGCACTCAATGCCATTTTCGGCAAGCATCGCTCGATAATCCGCTGCCGCATACTGACTGCCCTGGTCTGAGTGCAATAGCAATGGACTCCGAACCTTCCGGCGCATCAGTGCCATTCTCAATGCATCCGTCACCAATTCTGTCTTCATGCGCTTATGCATTGCCCAACCAATAACTGCTCGGGAATACAGATCGATAATCACTGCCAGATACAACCAGCCCTCCCGGGTGGGTATGAACGTGATATCCGATACCCACCGCTCATTCGGTTGCGCAACCGTAAATTGCCGCTCTAAACGGTTCGGTGCGGGCACCGTTTTGCGTGAGTCTGTGGTCACCCGGAACTTTCGTACTGTTTTCGGAACAATACCTGCACGCTGCATTAATAGCGCAACCGTGTTCTCTCCAACCCGTTCACCGGCTTCCTGCAGATCTTCACAAATACGCGGTGATCCATACGTCTCGCGGCTAAATACCGGATCTTCTCAGTCAGCGCTTGGTGACGCTGAGCACGTGTACTCTTTGGCCGGCCTACCCAATCATAATAGCCGCTGCGAGAAACCCCTATCGCCCGACACATCATCCGAACGGAATACTGAGAATGATGCCGGTGAATCACTGCGTATCTCATGGCTGGTTCTTCGCGAAGAACACTGCCGTTTTTTTTAGAAATTCATTTTCTTCATGGCTGGCTGCCAGCGCCTTCTTTAAACGCCGGATCTCGGCATCCTTGCTCCTTCCACTTGTAAATCTGGTTGACCCGCAGCCCTAATTCTCGAGCGACCTGCGTGACAGGCTTGCCTGACTCATCCGCCAGACGAATCGCTTCCAGCTTGAATTCCTTTGTATATGTCTTGTACGCTCTCTTGCTCATCGAACACTCCTTCAGGGCCATGGTAGCCCTTTTCTGGGTGTCCGTTAAACTGGGGGAAGTTCAAAGCCCCGTAAAGCACCGAGTTGTGCGCGACCCCCGAATTGGTGAGGAACGCACGGGCAAGGCTGCGAAGCGGCCTTGTATATTCAAGCCGGTGAGTGCTTCGGGCGTCTGTACGAGTCAAGGACATAGGTAACAAAACAGTCCAGGGACATGGGTTACACTTTTATCGATAGGTAGTCCTTTGATTTACCTTTAGTATTGCGTTCATCAAATTGGCCCAACTTGACCGGACCAAAATAGACGCGCCATATTCCATCATCAATCTCCTCCAGCCCAACATCTTCATCTTTCAACAGGTGCGACACATAAACCAGCTTGTTGCGCCAGTACACCACCCCGCTGGAACTGACCTTGCGTACCTCGTAATATTCCGGATAACGTAGCCTGGATACGTGTTTCGGGTACTCACGTGGTGAGCGGGTGTACTGTGAGGCTGGTGTCTGCTGTTGCAAGGCCTCATGGGGCCGCTGGTGGTTGTATTCTTCGCAAAAGACATCAAAACGCCTTTGTTGTGCCCGCATACTGCATGATGGTGGCCGTGTTGCGGCCTGTTTCAGGGTGCGGTGCATACGTTCATGCCGGCCATTCTGCTGAGGTTTGCCCGGCTCTATACGCTCGGGCACGATACCCAGCTTGATCCACCACAGTGA
>JAFDIX010000073.1 GCA_019307805.1 Deltaproteobacteria bacterium
TAGTCAAGGATAGCCTGGTTAGAGAGCCTCATGAAACGATTCTCCAAAGCTGTGAAACGATTATCCGGTTATAATATATAGGCTTTTCGACCTTGTCAAGATATCGTTTCACAACTAATGAAACGATATTCCGACACGGGCCGGTTGCAACGAAAGCTGCCCTGTATGAAACGTTTAACCAATTGATATAACGTTGTTATTCTCCGTTTAGCCTATATCGTTTCATCAAAAATGAAACGATACTCAAATTCATTAAATTGGGATATTTTTTAAATCAGGAAGTAAGCTTGCTTTGCGCACCAGCAATATCAGAGGGTTAGCGATTACAGCTAACCCTTTTTTGTGGTTACTACAGGGTGAAGTGAATGAAACGAATGAATGTTCGTTCATTGACAAACCGGAGCAAATTTCCTACACTCCGCCACATCTCAGGGGACTGGAATAAAGAGGTCCCGTGAGATGCATTTTCGATCCGTTGACTATCGGGGATCTATTCATGGCGGCACCTGAAAGGAGGTAATGACATGCCCGGCGAGCTTCTTGTTTATCTGAACGGAGAATTGGTCGAGGAAAGCAAGGCGCGGGTCTCCCCATTTGACCGGGGTTTCATGATGGGGGACGGCGTGTACGAGATTACGGGTTGTTTTAATGGCAACCTCTACCGGCTGGATGATCACCTGGACAGACTTTACCGATCTCTTCGATATGTCTCTATCGATCCAGGCATGACAATGGAAGAGATGAAAAAGGTGACTCTGGATCTCTTCGAGGCCAACAAAGAACAACTCAAAGGCTACGCACTCTACAGGGCGGGCCATTGGGTGACAAGGGGTAAAGACGCGCTCAGTAATGCTGCGAGGGATGCGGGCCCCCCTACCGTTTTCATCTTCTTTCGGCTCATTGAGGTAGAAAAATACGCACATGCCTTTAAAGAGGGCGTCAAAGTCGCAGTGGTCCCGACCCGCAGGAATCCCCCGGCGTGCATCGAACCCAGGGCCAAGGTCACGAGCAAGCTCAACCAGATCCTGGCGGAGCTGGACGCGGACGCGTCCAATTCGCTCTCGCTCATCCTGGATATCTATGGAAATGTTACGGAAAATTCCGTTGCCAACTTCTTTCTGGTGAGAGACGGCGTTCTGTGGACACCCCCTGAGAAAAATATCCTTGAAGGCATTACGCGGCTGGCAGTCTTCGATATGGCTGAACGACTGGGAATACCCCTGGAAGAACGCGATTTCACCATGTACGATGTGGCCCAGGCAGATGAGTTCTTCCTGAGTTCATCGGTCATCTGTGCCCTGCCCATCCGGGAAGTGGACCGCTTTCGTCCCAAGGCACCGGTTCCAGGTCCGATCACGCAGCGTTTGGTAGAAGCCTTTGTTGAAGAGACGGGCTTTGATTTTCAGAAATATGTTCCCTAAGTCTTTTAGTTTTAGCTAGCTATTGATAATGGGAGATTGTACAAAACGCTTAGCCGCATAGATTTGTCTCATTTTTCAGACTTTTTTAATATTTTAAGAGCGTCCCCTATTTGAATGAGAAAATGGCTGACCATAATTCTATCCGTGGCTTGTTGTCTTCTTGTTTCAGGTGCTTTAATTACTCCTGACTTCTCCCAGGGCATGGTTGACGAAAAGGCAATTGACAATAGGGTGAAGAAATTCCTTAAAAATTATAGGGGAAAATGGGCAGATTGGAACGTCCCCGAGGCGGATGGAAAGGCTCTATACAATCTCATCATCCAGAATAAATATAAAAAAGCTCTTGAGATCGGCACATCCACAGGGCGCTCTGCCATTTGGATGGCCTGGGCATTGAGCAAGACCGGAGGAAAGCTCATTACCATAGAGATAGATGAAGAGCGCTACAGGAAGGCCCTTGTGAACTTTGAAGAAGCCGGACTTTCCCCCTATATTGACGCACGGCTGGCCGATGCCCATGAACTCGTAGAGGAGTTGGAAGGCCCTTTTGATTTTATCTTTACGGATGCGGACAAGGGCTGGTCAAAAAATTACTTTCTGGCCCTGGAACCCAAACTGGAGGTGGGAGGCTGCTTCACAGCGCACAACGTATCTCAACGGCATTGGGGTGGTATTGGGGAATTCCTGGATTATGTGGAAAGCCTGCCAAACTTCGAAACCCATATAGACAGATCAAGCTCAGAGGGCTTATCCGTCAGTTACAAACGATCCGAATAATCGCTTGGCCGTCTTTGGGTATTATCAACCAATCGACTAATAACTACTCTTTTCCCTTCATGGGGTACCCCTTCGCCTTCCACGCATCAATACCACCCAGGAGGGCTTTTACGTTCTCGTATCCTTTTTGATAATACTTTGCTGCCAGACCGGCAGACGTGGCTTCATTGCTTCACGCACAATAAAAAATGATCTCCTGGTCCTTTGGGAGGGTGGAGAGCCTGGATTCGAACTCACTCCGCAACAGTGACCCTTCCAGGAGTATGTCCTTGCATTTGCCATCACCATAGGAGCATACCAGGATAGCATCCCCCGATTTTACCTTCTCGTAGGTCACTTCCGGGCTGATGCGTTCAATTTCTTCGGCTGTTTTTGTCTGGCTCCCTAGGGCAAGGCCCAAACCAGAGAACATAAAAAGGGCCAGAAGTACCACAATTCCTATCCTTTTATTCATCATCTTTTCCCCTTTCATTGCCTGTATCTTGTCAAAAAATAATACTTAATTGGCAATTTTCCAGAATTAATAAAAGGCTTGTCCACCTCAGGCGTCGGGATTTTACAAGATACTAGTAGGGCGACCCCGTTGATTTTTGCTTTTTAAAATGGGATTGTGTGTTTATGAAATTATTCGAACCATACAATATCGCCGGTAAGCTCGAGTTGCCCAACCGCATTGTGATGCCACCCCTGGTGACCCGGCTTGCAACCAACGAGGGCGAGGTCACCGAAGAACTGATGGACCGCTATCTTCTCTATGCCCGCGGTGGAGTGGGCCTCATTATCACTGAAGCCGTTTCAGTCAAGAAGCAGAAGAGCGGTCCCCTGCTCCGGTTGAGTGAAGACCGCTTTATCCCCGGTCTCAAGGGTTTGGTGGACCAAATACATGATGCATCCAACAGCAAAGTCGCACCCCAGCTGATTCACTTTCTGAAAATCTCCAGGAGCGGTTACAGACAAAAGGTCGAGGATTTGACCCTGGAGGAAATCAGGGCAATCCCCCAGCTCTTTGCAGAGGCTGCCTGCAGGGCCAGGGAGGTAGGCTTCGATGCGCTGGAACTCCATTTTGCCCATGCCTACACCATGTCCTCCTTTCTCTCACGCCACAATAAAAGGAAGGATGACTATGGCGGTTCTTTGAAAAACCGATTGCGGCTTGCCCAGGTGGTGGTGGAAAGGACTCGAAGTGCTATTGGAGATAATATGGTGCTTGGGGCCCGCATGAACGGGGAAGAATTCACCCTGGGCGGCAACACCCTCAAGCAATCCAGGGAGATCGCCCTCAGTCTGGCAGGGTTGGGCCTGGACTATATCAGCATCACCGCAGGGGGCAAATTTGAGGATGCCGTTGCCAGGGATGGGAGGGCACTTGACCCCTACACCACAGGATACAGCGGCCACCGGGCCATGCCTCCGGCATGGATGCCGGAGAAGGTGAATGCCTATCTCTGCGCGGACATCAAAAGGACCTTGGACCGGCAAGGGCATAATCCTACGATGATTACTGCCGGCCGCATACCTACAGCCAGTGTGGCAGAGGAGGTGCTGGAGGCGGGGGATGCAGATCTTGTGGCCGTTGCCCGACCCATCTTATGTGATCCTTTCTGGCCCAGGAAATACCACGAGGGCCGGGATAAGGATGTGCAGAAATGTATTTACTGCAACGCATGCCGTGATATGGATGCGGCCCACCAGAAGGTGGTCTGTGTGCAGTGGAAAAGAAAGAATGGCAGTGTGGCTCCGCCTCAATCATAGTTTTTTTAGACAGGATTAACAGGATAATAAAGATATTTCTTTTTTTGCCTTTCCGGAAGAAAGGCAAAAAGGGCAAACTTGTTTAAGGACATAAAAAGAAGAGACAAAAGATTAATCACGAAACCACGAAAGTTGGAGAACGCGAAATTATGAGTGATGCATTGAAAGGGACGAAGGTCATCAATACGGTTTGCATGCTTTGTTTCCAGGTCTGCGGAATCAAGGCGCACGTGCGGGAAGGAAGGCTGATCAAGGTAGAGCCCATGCCGGAGCATCCCTTCAGCCGAGGCGTCCTGTGCCCAAGGGGCTGGAACCTGCCGGAATACACTTACTCGCCGGAACGGTTGAAATACCCCTTGAAGAGGGTGGGGGGGAACTGGAAGCGGGTTTCCTGGGATGAAGCCCTTGATACTATCTCCGGTAAACTGCAAGATATCAAGAAAGAGCATGGCGCACATTCTCTGGCGGTTTCAGTGGGCTCCATCGGGGCTGAGAATATTGAGATATCCGCCTTTGCCCAGAGGTTCCGTGGCGGGTTTGGCACACCCAACTACTTTTCCATAGAGGCCCACTGTTTCAGGGCCCGGATCATGGCACGGCTTTTGACCTTCGGCACCTACCCCCTGGAAGACCCTGATAACAGCGAGTGCATCATACTTTGGGGACACAATCCGGATGCTTCTGAACCGCCCCTGGCTGCCAGGATCTCAAAGTCCCTGGCGCGGGGGCTGAAACTGATTGTTATTGATCCGAAAAGGATACCTCTTGCAAAAGAAGGCACTTATATCCCTGTGAGGCCGGGAACAGATGCAGCCCTTGCGCTGGCCATGATGCATGTGATCATCACCGAGGAACTCCAGGACAAGGATTTTATTGAAAAATACACCTCGGGATTTGAAAAACTGTCTTCACATGTCAGGGAATATTCCCCGGAGAGAGCATCTGAGATATGTCAGGTTCCGGCCGAGGATATAAGGCACATCAGCCGAATGTTTGCCAATGCCAAAGGGGCCTCTATCATTCAAGGGCTCAATTCCCTGGATCAGCACATCAACGGATTTCAGAACAGCCGCGCCCTCGCCATGCTCCATGCCATCACGGGCAACTATGATGTCCCCGGCGGGTGGGCGGTCAATCCCTTTATGCGCCTCACGGATCTCCGGGTGCCAGTGGATGAAGAACCCATCGGATCGGATGAACACCCCCTGTTCCGCTCCTTCTGGGGCATGACCGCTCCCTACGGACAGCAGATGGCCCTTCCGGATGCCATGCTCAAAGAAAAGCCCTACCCCATCAAGGGGATGATTGTAAGCGGAGGGAATCCTCTGGCCTCATGGCCCGACACACGGAAACTCAAGGAGGCCTTTGAGAAGCTGGATCTGCTTGTTGTGATGGATCTCTTCATGACCGAGACGGCTGAGCAGGCAGACTTCGTGCTGCCTGCCTGCTCTTCACTTGAGATGCCCGGTCTGGCTTACAATTACGGGCTCACCGGGGGAATGCCCTTTGTCATGCTCAGCAGAAAAATCATAGCGCCCTTAGGGCAATCCCGGCCTGACTGGCGGTTCTACTCGGAGCTGGGAAGACGGATGGGTTTGGCTGATCTTTTCCCCTGGACAACAGACGAAGAGGTGGTCGACCACCTCCTGAAGGCCAGCGGAATCACCTTCAAGGATTTGGACAAGCAGCCCGAGGGCCTGTGGTATGGCGAGAGGTGCTATGACATCAATTCCAAAGGTCAGATCCGTACACCTTCCGGAAAAGTCGAATTATACTCCCAGACGCTGTCTGATGCGGGCTATGATCCCATGCCACAGCACAGGGAACCCACCCAGAGCCCCCTTCATGCCCCCGAACTGGCAGAACATTATCCCCTGGTTTTAAACACCGGTGCCAGGATCCAGGAATACACACACTGGCAGATGAGAAACATCCCCAGCCTGCGCCAAACAGCCCCGGAGCCAGTAGCGGAAATACACCCTGACACGGCGCGCGAATACGGTGTTTCGGATGGAGAGGGCATCACGGTGGAGACCACAAAGGGTCGGATCGAGGTGACTGCAAGGACAACAATAGAGATCAGGCCCGGGGTCGTCAATCTCCTGCATGGGTGGCAGGGCCATGTCAACCAGAATGTCTTGACGGGACTTGAACCCCGTGACCCGGTTACCGGATACCCGGAACTGAGGGCCCTTGCCTGCAGAATCCAGAAGGCCCTGTGACCATGGTTGAACTCCCTTTCATGTTTTCTTTTTCTTCACAACACGCAGTGCGTGGGTCTTTTTGAGTTTTTCCCACAGGGCCTTCATGATGACGAGAGGGACCTGATCCGCTGTCAGACCTGCTATGCCGCTTACTTTTTGGCATGATGCAATCAATTCCATGTTCCCCCTGAAGAGTCCAAAGTCATGCCTGATATAGGATCCCATCATACCATGAAGTAAACCCAGATCTTTCTGCTCGAAGCCTGCGATATAGACCCTGTCTTTGAGGGGCATTTCCTCAATGAGTTTATTCACTGCCTCTTCAACGCTTTTTGGATAATTCCACGCGACCATAACACCATTCCCAGGCCACAAAACACCATGGCTTTTATTGAGTTATTTTAGAAATCCCCCCCAACCCCCCTTTAGAAAAGGGGGGCGGTTCTTGGGGCCTTTTCAAAAGGGGGGTATGGCACGGGCTTTTACTAAAGGGGGACGCAGCATGGGGCTTTTCTACACCCCCCACCTAACCTCTCCCCCTCATGGGAGAGAGAGATTTTGAATTTCAAACTGCCCTTTTATATAAATGGCAGTATCAGGTAGCTCCTTGCCACTGACAAAAGAACTATCTTCCGGGAACATTATTTCCTCTGCTGAAATCTTATAACCGAATTCCAGGAATTTCAACAATTCCGGAAAGGACCCCCGTAACCTTGACACGGGGCATGCTTTCCCCTACCCTCGCCTAAATTAAAAACAGGAGTGTTTCATGGAACAGCATACGCTCGGTCTGTCCGATATTAAAATTACTCCGGTTATTATGGGAACATGGCAGGCAGGGAAACAGATGTGGGCCGGCATCGATGACGGGGAATCCATGAAGGCCATTCGGGCGGCCATGGATGCGGGGATCACCACCTTTGACTCGGCTGAAGTCTATGGCAACGGGCACTCCGAGCGCATCATAGGAAAAGCGCTCAAGGATGTTCGGGACCAGGTGGTCTACGCAACCAAGGTCTTTGCCAACCACCTGGGATATCAACAGGTCATTGAGGCGTGCAACCGATCATTAAAGAACCTCCAAACCGACACCATTGATCTTTTCCAGATCCACTGGCCCGCAGGAAGCTTCGGAACAAAAAAGGTGCCTTTTGAGGAAACAATGGGGGCCATGAACGACCTGAAAAAAGAGGGAAAGATTCGGGCCATCGGTGTTTCCAATTTTTCCCGAAGTCAACTGGAAGAAGCTTACAGTCACGGTCGCATTGAGAGTCTTCAGCCCCCCTATTCTCTTTTCTGGCGACAAGTGGAAAAAGATGCCATGCCCTATTGTCTGGAAAATGACATCACCATTCTGGCCTACTCTTCCATGGCCCAGGGTCTACTCACCGGTAAATTCGGTGCGGACCACCGCTTTGCAAAGGGCGATCACCGGGCTGGAAACAGGCTGTTACAAACGGAAAATATGGGCCGGGTGCTCAAGGCACTCAACATGCTTCGCCCCATTGCAGAACAAAAAGGCATTACTCTTGGACAACTGGCCCTGGCCTGGGTCTGTGCGCAGCCTCAAACCTGCGCCATTGCCGGTGCTCGAACAGAAGAACAGGTCCGACAAAATGCCATGGCAGCAGACATCCGTCTGTCCGCAGAAGACTTGAAGGAGTTGGATAGAATCGGCAGTACCGTGACCGATCACCTGGATGATAATCCGGTGATGTGGCGATAGAAGACTGAGGGCTGAAGGTAGAGGACGGAGGACAGAGGGCGGAGGACGGAAGGCAGAGGACAGAGGGCGGAGGCCAGCCACCATCGCCCTTCGGGCTTCCGCCGTCGCTAAAGCTTCCGCCTTCGCCAAGGCTACGGCGCGACAAGATGGCGTGCCAAGGAGGGCGGAAGGATGCTGAATATCCAATATCGAATGTAGAATATAGAACTCTGAAGGGATTAAGGAGTAGAGGGGAAAAGTTGGAAGCTCAAAGCTGAAAGGACTAAGGACAGTTATTCGTTGATTGGTTGATCAGTTAAACAGGAAAGAAAAGAAAGATTAGGGAGCAGAACATCGCCTTTGAATTGTATGCCAATATTGCCCAAAGGGCATGGCCTATTTGCGTCTGACAAGTCGTCAGACGCATAGTCTGCGTGGGTCGAGTGAGCAAAGCGAATGGGTGGTTAATAATACCCAGAAGACTGAGGGCAGGAAGTTTGAACTATAGTCACCTGAAAGCATTAGGGGCTATGTAAAATTTGTTTACAAAATGGTAATCATTTTGACAATTTTGCAATATACAGCAAGCTTTTCTTCAAGGACCTCCTGTTTTTCTTCATCCGCAAATATTTGAAATTCCATCGTTATTAAAATAATTGCGCATATACCATTGATTTTGCACTTTTCTTGCATACTTTAAAGGTAAGATCACGCGGTACCATCCAACTTCAACACTGAAATTTTAAAACCACGTGACGACCCCCAAAGGTCTCCAAAGGTTAGGAATCAAAAAAGGGAGTTTGAGATGGTGCTGATAAGGCTTCTCGATTGTGCGTGCATCTTTTCCGAGGAATCTCCAGCCAAAAGATTGAGAGATATGCACTCGAGAGAATAACGGCATTCAGGGAAGCCACATTATAATTGGCCCTGTTGAACTGTTAACTATCAGCGTAACCTTAATTTCAAACTTTGTTGGATTAAACGAACCGAGAACATTATCAAGGAGCCCGTTGACAAAAGTTTTGTTGGCGGGCTCTTTTTTTAGGTAGAAAGGGCCAGAGCCTTTGTAAGGGCAGTGGCTGCTGAGTTGCTCAGGGCTGTGATTAGTGCCATCTCCTTGTTTTGGAATTTACAGGGGCGTTCAACGCAGTCTACATAAATCACCCCCATGACTTCCTTCCCGCTCAATAATGGGACGCACATGACAGCATTGATCTTCATGAAGTCTTTCCTTTGTGGTGCTTCCCTCTTTTTCCCCTCTCCCTCTCCGGAAACAACGACCGCCCTGCCCTCCTCTATAACACGTCGCACAAGAGCGCGACTGTACATCCCAATGGTATCATCACTGCCATTCTTTAATCTGGGGAAGACCTCCAGTATCCCTCCGGTACCCTTCTCCAGAAGAATTATCATGGCCCTGTCAATGTCCTGGAGATTGGCAAAGACGTAGTCCAGAACCCGCTCCGCGATTTCCCTCATGTTCTTGGCCTCTGTCAGAACACTGGCCAGTTTATAGATGGATTCTCGATTTTCGGGGGGACTTGCCAGGCCATCCTTGATGAGGAATCCTCGGCAGAAAAAACCATATCCAGGAAGGTCATGATGCCTTCCAGGCAGCCTTTCCCAAGGCAGAGCACGCTCATGCCGATAGCTATGGGCACACCTTCTTCCACCTGAATCGCTGTCCCGGAATCGATTCTGTTGCCGTTCAACACGGTCCCGTTTTTGCTTTTCAGGTCCTCGATAAAATAGGCCTCTCCTTTCCGGAATATCTTCAGGTGGACGCGGGAGACGAACCGGTCCCTTACCCGTATCTCGTTCTCTGTGGACCTTCCGATACAGATGGAATCGCCCTCAAAATCAAAGGACTGACCTTCACGTGAGGCATCCATTAAATAGAGTTTTATCATACTGCCCGGACCCTTTCTCTGGGCTCCTGCC
>JAFDIX010000523.1 GCA_019307805.1 Deltaproteobacteria bacterium
CTGTGCAGTTGTGGAAATGCCTCTGACATGTTTTTCAAGTGCTCTGATGGAAGAAACCAGGATGAGGATGGGGTTATCAGGGGGTCTTTTCTTGATCTCCAGCAGGCGTTTAATAGCTCTTTCGTTGGTGGCATCCACGGCAAGACCGTAAAAAGATTCCGTGGGCACAGCCACAATGCCCCCCTTTAGAATGACTTGAGCAGCTTCTCCTATTGCCGCGTCAGGATCTTTTCCTGTTTTGATTACAAGAGGCAAGGTTTCATATTCCTCTTAAGGGACCCAGGCTTCTGCCTTTCCTTCGGCCTTCCGGGTCATGGCATCACGAGAAGCCTTCAAATTCTCTGAAATGGACGGGTATTTCAAGGCCAGAATCTGGGCTGTTTCAAGGCCAGAATCTGGGCTGCCAGGATCGCGGCATTTTTTGCACCCCCTTTGCCCAGGGCCACTGTGGCAACGGGGATTCCCGGCGGCATCTGCACGGTGGCGAGAAGGGCATCCATGCCCTGAAGTGGCGAAGAATCGATAGGGACACCTATGACGGGCAGTATGGTGTTGGCTGCAATGGCCCCAGCCAAGTGGGCGGCCCAACCCGCCCCGGCGATAATGACCTCCAGGCCGCGCTCTGCCGCAGTGGCGGCATAGGTTTTTGTCTGCTCCGGTGTCCTGTGGGCGGAACTTACAATGACCTCGTGGGGTATCTCAAGTTCTCTCAAGGTATCTGTGCATCCTTCCATTACCGCCTTATCAGAAGCACTGCCCATCACCACACCAACGATAGGTTTATTCAAATCCATTGTATAACTCCTTCAAAAGAATCCTTACCGAGCGCCAAGCGCCCTAGTCTTTCGTCTTTGCCATCCCAATAAGCGGATAGACCACCATCCCGGCAAGCCAAGCAATATCTTCAGCCGAGAATATGGAAATAATATTCTGATCAAAGAGGATATTGCCTTCGGGGGGAAACTCATCATCCGCCTTCCAGATAATCAGGGCCACCGGGACCAGGGGCAGTGCCCTTACCTCCATTGCGATATCCCCATGCTCAAGGGCCGTTGCCCCGTAGACATTACCTGCCAATTCCTGAAGCCGTTCCGGGTTTTGCCCAAAGGCACTCACCAGCGGGACCTTTGCCCGTTTCATAAAGGCATCCAGGTAGAACCTCCCATCAGGTACATCCTGAAATGCAATCCATTCCCCGGTCACCGCCCGTCCTCGGGCATTCCAGGCCCCGACCAGATAATGCACCAACAATACCTGCTGCTGAATGGTAAGTTCTTCTCCGGACGCCTCATTCGAAAATTTCAGGTCGGGCCACGGGCTGACGACTTCCTGGTTCAGAAGGTCCAGAGAGATGTTGATATCCCCCTGATCATTTTTTCGAATCTCAGCACCGGCATACCCTGCGAGGGAATCCGGGTTTTTGTCTGAAAGTTCTGTCCTGCCCAATTCATGTGCTTGTTGATAGTCATCTATTCGCGGCATTGTGTCACCTATAATAAGTGATCTAAAGTTAAAAAATGAATCACGAAATCACGAAATGACAAAAACACGAAATATTGCATGCGAGATAAAGTGCCTAAAGTGACTTAAATGAGCTAGAGTGTCTTGAGTTTTCGCCTTTCAGCCCGCCAAAAAGCTAGGGGCTTCCCCGGCCCGCAGCACACTCGGCTTTCAAATATTTTAGTACCAAAGCCGGATTCTTGATTTTCACTTTAATTGAAGTTTTCGTGTTTTCGATCTTTCGTGTTTTCGTGATTAATACCGTATATCACTTCCTACTTTAGCACTCAGTTGAATTGCCCCATTATCTTCTGGTTTTTGAAGCCTCTCTTTTTATGTTATAATCCATTGAAAATCAAGCAATCGTGTTGCGGCTCGTTTTTTTCCCCTGTTTGATCCTCGGGAGAACTTTTTCCGGCCCGAGGATATCATTTATATTCTTGAGAATGGGCATCATGAAAAAAGATAATGATATCTTTAATCCGGTCTTCAAAGATCTTCATCAAAAAATAAAGAAATCCCGGGAGTCCGCCCAGGAACCCCGGCACGAACCCCTTGAAAAAAAGAATGCGAAGGACATGGAACATTCCCTTTTCCAGGAAGAGATGTCCAATGTCATCCCCCTGCCGAAGGACAAGGAAAAAATTGTCAAGGCCCCTGGAGCAAACCTCAGACCGACCCATCCTGCCCCGGATGATAAAAGAGAAGTGATGGCCCATCTTCGGGGCCTGATCAAGGGAGACTATGAACTGGACATCAGTTTCAGCGATGAGTACATGGCGGGTTCGGTCAAGGGGCTTGACCGTAAAATCATGAAACGACTCAAAAGGGGTGAATTTCCGGTCAAAGACCATGTGGACCTCCACGGGCTCACCAAGCCGGAGGCTGAAGCGAGGGTAAAGGAGTTTCTCGTCCAAAGCCATAAGATGGGCCACAGGTGTGTCCTCATTGTCCATGGCCGCGGCCTCAACTCCCCGGACAGCTTTCCAGTGCTCAAAGAAGGTTTGCCTGTCTGGTTGAATCGTGGACCCGTCAAAAAAATAGTCCTGGCCTTTTCAACCGCCAGGCCCTATGACGGAGGAACCGGTGCCATCTATGTACTACTGCGGAAACGCTAGCATACCTCAAAAACGAGGCTGAATGATATATTCATCCTTTAGGAATGAGATGTTAAAGGTAAAATTAAAATCTATAATGATTCTCACCCTGTCCCTGTTTTTCATGCCCTGTGTCAGTAACGCCAATGGAGCTGAAAATTTTTATCGGTTTTTGGAAGAAAATGTCATGGGTGGGGAGAGTTCTGAAAAAGAGACAAAGGGGGAAAAGAGCGAAAACGGCACTGAGAACAAAAATCAAGCTGAGATCCTGCTGCCTGAAGAACAAAAAGAAAAAAGACCCGAACGTGGAAAATCCAAAACACAATGGAATCGCTACTCTACCGAGGAAAAGGCAAAGGCAAAAGCCAAACGTGAAAAAAACATTTCAAAATGGGATAGTCTATCAGATGAGGAAAAAGCCAAGTTAAGGAGAAAGCGACAAAAACAAAAAGCAAAATGGGAGAGCATGTCCGAAAAGGAAAAGGCAAAGGCAAGGGCCAAGCGTGAAAAAAACATTTCAAAATGGGATAATCTATCAGATGAGGAAAAAGCCAAGTTAAGGGAAAAGCGTCGGGAACAAAAGGCAAAATGGAATCAATTATCGGACGAGGAGAAGGCCAGGGCCCTGGAAAGGCCCACATCATTGCGTTAGACATGATAATGTACTGACATGTTGCATTAAATGGCGTAAATTATAAATTATGATTTTAAAAAATAGGCTCATTTCTAAATCAATCGTTCCCCTTCATCAAAAAAGCCGTCCCTTTGTATTCCGTTCCGGCGGCATGGCTTTTATCCTGAACGTCATTAGCATCAGTAAAAATATAAAACGCCAAGCTTGAGCGGCGCCTGGCCCATACCATTCATAATCTGTAAAATTCCCATTGGCACCAAAAGGTACCCGGATGTGGATCAGGCGGGCATGTCAAACACCTCACCTTTACCTCCGGATCAATGACTTTTGCAAAATTGGTACGTTCCGTTAACCCCACACTTTTGCAGGCGAAGGGCTTTTGCCCCTGTTTTATCC
>JAFDIX010000524.1 GCA_019307805.1 Deltaproteobacteria bacterium
TTCCCCTGCAACTGCTTGTACACCTCATAAGTCATCCTCAGACCGCTTGCCCCAATCGGATGCCCGAAGCACTTGAGCCCACCGTCAATATTTACCGGGAGGCCGCCCTCCCGGGTGAAAAACCCGGCGTCAATATCCTCATTGGCTTTTCCCCTGGGGCTGAACCCGAAATCCTCATAGATCAGAAGCTCCGTGATGGAAAAACAGTCGTGCACCTCGGCCAGATCCAGTTCATTGCGGGGGTCTTTTATGCCGGCCATTTCATATGCCTTGTGAGAAGACGTTACCAGGGCGTCAAAGCTGGTCCAGCTGAAATCCGGTCTGAAATGCGGCATCATGGCGTCTGTGGATATCCCGAATCCTTTCAGAAAAATGGGATCTTTCCGAAAATCTCTTGCCTTCTCGACCGAGGTAATGATGGCACATGCGGCACCATCGCTATTGCCACAGCAGTCAAAGAGACCTAAGGGCCAGGCGATAATCGGAGCGTTCAAGACCTTTTCCACCGTTATTTTATTGTGAAAATGGGCCTTGGGGCAGAGACTCCCGTTATCATGGTTCTTGACCTCTATCTTGGCCAATGCCTCCCGGCCTTCCTCTATCGTTAGCCCGTAAGCGTCGAAATACCGCTGTGCAATCAACCCGAATGACCCCGGCGATGTCCTCCTGGCCTCGTAGACCGGGTGCATCCCCCTTCCTGTTCCCAGTCCGGGGAACCCGGTATCCTTCAGCTTTTCCACGCCGAGGGCCATAACAACGTCGTACGCCCCGCTGGCAACTGCCATGCAGGCCTCAAGGAGTGCAATGTGGCCGGATGCACACCAGTTCTCATTTCGGATAACCGGAATATTTCCGAGTTTCAGTGAATCGGCGGCAACGGTCCCGGAAACCCCGATGACGGGGCCCATGACCTGTGAGAACCAGCACGCCTCGATATTTTCCTTGCTGATACCCGCGTCTTCGTATGCTTCATAGGCTGCTTCGATAGCCAGGTCTTCAGGCCCTTTCTCCCAACGCTCACCAAATTTGCTGCACCCCATCCCCACGATGGCGACTTGATCCTTTATGCTTCCCATTATTCACTCCTCCCGTTTCTCACTGGTCTGCATTTCCAGAAATAGTTGTGCATACCTGCGCCGTCATAGATTCGCCTGAAGGTGAGATGGATCGGCATCCCTATCTTTACCTCAGATGGGTCGCAGTCTGTCATCATTCCATAAAACCGGATCTTATCCTCTCCCAGGTCTGCGATGGTCTGGACCACGACCGGGTCATCGGCTCTGCCCGCAAGGTTGTCTAAGGTGAATGTGAACACTTCCCCCTTCAGATAAGAAATAGGAACTTCGTCAAAGCTGTCCTTTGCATTGCAGTGATAGCAGACCCGTTGAATCGGAAAGGTCGTTTTGCCACACGCGTTGCACCGGCTTCCATGGCACCTGAGGATGCACTTGCGGTCCCTCCAGCTCACCGTTGCCGAAGGCATCAGCCGAAACGGTTCCCCGGGTGCAGTTTCAACCAGTCCCTTGTAACTCAGAAACCGGGCATATGAGGAAAGAAGTGTCTTTTCCCTCAGGTAATCTTTCACCCTGCGCTGATTCTTCATCTTTTCAATTTTATCGGTCACCTTGAATAACATGGCATCCGCGCCATCGGCGTAAGTGGCTAAGAGTAGCAAATCGCCCGGGCTCGCTTCTTCCAGGGCGTTTACCAGCATCAGTAAAGGATGAGCAGAACCGCAATGCCCAACGTTCGATAAGAGATGATCCTGCACCTGTGTGTTGATGTCGAACCCCAACTGTTTGGCCAGATTCTTATGGGAGCGTATGTTAGGGGCCGGCAAGATGGCCTTTGAAATCGCTTTCGGGTCAAGACCATATTTTCTCAAAAGCCCTGAAACCACCTCTTTCATGTGATTCAGGTATCCCTCGCCCAAGATAAAACGCCCCTCCCAGGTCCTGACAAACGTATCTTCCGGATTTCTCCACACATCCATCATTTCGTTGGAAATCGAATACCCGCCCTCAAAGCTTGCTGACAGGTTTTCGCCACTTACCATAACGGCCCCGGCCCCGTCCCCAAAGGTCTGCTCCTGATCCGATCTTGGATAACCGAGACGGCAGTCTGAAGCCACGACCAGTATGTTCGCCATGGACCCGCTTTTTACAGAGTCAAAGGCGGCCTTTAGGGCTCCGGTCCCTGACCTCAGCGAGTGGGCAAAGTCCGTCGTTGTAATCTCTCTTTTCAAGTACACCGCGGTCGCTATCAGGGAGGCGTTCATCTTTTCTTTATAAGGGGCGCTGGTAGTCGCAAAAAAAAGCCCTTCCACCAGGTCGATACCGTGGCCTCCCATACAATTCCGTGAGGCCTCAACCGCCATGGTAATGGCATCTTCGTCATTGTTGGCCACACTCCTCTCACCGCCTATGGATGGTCTTCCCCATATTTCGGAAATTACCCCCCGATCCAACCTGAGGTAAGGGATGTAACTTCCGAATGCGCTGATTCCTACTTTAGTCATACGTTTTCCTCCTTGTTCATGTTTTGTAACACTTCAACCTTTTGACAAAAAGCATCCTAAGATGATCGGCTAAGGTGTTTCCATTTTCTCTCTTATCTTTTACCGAGTGTTTCAGCCTGCTGATACTCCCCAAAAACCTCTCTGAGCACACCACAGATCTCGCCCAAGGTGGCATAGGCCTTTACCGCTTCAATGAAAAAGGGCATCAGATTCGTTCCAGCGGGAGCTGCCTCCCGCAGGCCGTCTAATGCGGATTGGACCTTTTGCTGATCCCTGGTCTCCTTCAGCTTCTTGAGGTTCGAGATCTGTTTGTGCGCGTGCGCCGGGTCCGGTCTGAATATTGCGAAATCCAGGCTCTCCTTGATCCTGTAGTCATTGACCCCGACGACGATCCTCTTTTTCTCTTCTACCTCCTTCTGGAAGGCATATGCCCTCGCTTCTATCTCCCTCTGTATATACCCCTTTTCTATCGCCTCCACGGCCCCGCCCAGTTCATCAACCTTTTCAATCAGCCCCTTGATCTCCCTGACCATGTTCCGGGTAAGGGCTTCTATGTAGTAAGACCCGCCCAAGGGGTCCACAGTGTCCGTTATCCCTGCTTCGTGCAGAAGGATCTGCTGGGTCCTGAGGCTGAGCCTCACGGATTTTTCCGTGGGGAGGGCCAGGGCTTCATCAAAGGAGCATGCCGCGATCGACTGTGCCCCGCCTAAGACAGCGGCCAAGGCCTGGTAGGCCACCCGTACCATATTGTTTTCCGGTTGCTGCGCCGTGAGACTGACACCTGAGGTCTGGGTGTGGAAGCGAAGCATCCACGATCG
>JAFDIX010000525.1 GCA_019307805.1 Deltaproteobacteria bacterium
CCTTAAATCCCGCCTGAGATGGCGGGACTCACTTTAGGCACTTCAAACTTTAGGCACTTTTCCGGTTTATCCGGGTTAGGGAGGTACCTCATGAAAAGGATGTTTGACACATTTGGCTTAGGTAATCTGGAACTTGCAAACCGCTTTGTCTTCCCCCCTATCAAATTAGGGTATGGCAATCCCGATGGCACTGTGACGGATCGCCAGTTGAATTTCTATCAGCAGATTGCAAAAAGCGGTCCAGGATTGGTTATTATTGAGCCTGTTTCGGTTACTGCCGATGGGAGGGAACACCCAAAACAACCCTGCGTTCATCTCCCTGAGAGCGCCGCGGAACTTAAGAAGATCGCTGACGTCATTCACGGGCAAGGATCTCTTGCCTGTCTCCACCTAAATCACGCGGGCGCGGCCGCCAATCCAAAGGCCACGGGCTCCGGGCCAAAGGCCCCCTCCGTTATTTCATGCCCCACGACAGGTCAGAACTCCGACCCTCTAAGCGGAGAAGAAATTAGGACAATCGTTTTCGGATACAGCGATGCAGCCAAAAAGGGAGTTGAAGCAGGTTTCGACCTGATCGAGATCCAGGCCGGTCATGGCTATCTGATATCACAGTTTCTCAACAACAAAATCAACAACCGCGATGATCTCTACGGTGAAGACCGATTGCTTTTCGCGAGAGAAGTTCTGGCAGCCGTTCGCGTCGGTGCCACGGCCATACCATTGATCGTACGGATTTCCGGTAACGAGATGTCACCGGACTTTGGCATCAGCCAGGAAGACCTTATTCCCCTCCTCAAACTGGGCGAAGAAGTTGGAATCAGCGCCATACACGTGGGTATGGGGAATGTCTGCTTCAGCCCCCCATGGTATTTTCACCACAGCAGCCTTCCGGACAAACCCCAGATGGACTCCTTGACCTGGGTCCGTGAGCACACCTCCATTCCTCTGATTGTTGCGGGCAGGATGGGCAGGAAGGAAAAGATCCTTAAAGTCCTTGACGATGGATTGGCTGACCTTGTGGCCCTTGGAAGACCCCTTATCGCGGATCCCGATCTCGTTTTGAAATGGCAAAAAGGGGCGGATGATGAGGTCATGTATTGCGGCTATTGTCTCCAGGGTTGTCTTCACCGTCTTAAGAACGGCGAGCCCTTAGGGTGCAATTTGAACCCGGCCATTGGTCTCCCTGAACTTGAGCCCACCGCGAATCCCCTAAAGGTCCTGATAGCCGGGGGAGGTCCTGCAGGAATGAGTGCTGCCCTTTATATGACCCGCCGAGGGCACCAGGTTACACTCGCCGAGAAGACGGATCATCTCGGAGGACAATTCGCCATTGCATGGCAGGCGCCTGGAAAGGAAAAAATGAAACAGGGCCTGAACACCATTGAACGCTCCCTGAAGGATTGTGGGGCTTCTGTCCTTATGAACAAACCCGTGGACGCGGCGCTTGTTAAGGAGATAGAGCCCGATCTTATGGTGTGGGCCACCGGAGCGGTTCAAAATATCCCGGAGATCAAGGGTCTTGGGGATCAGCATGTCATGACCTCCATAGAATATTTTCAGGGCGAAAAGGAGGTAAAAGGGCCGAGGGTCCTGGTCATCGGGGCTGGCAGGGCCGGGGTTGAGATCGCTGAGAAGTTGGGCAAAGAAGGTTATGAGGTAGTTGCCACAAAGCGGACCGATCCCATCGGAAGCATGATGGAGATGATTACAAAAAAACTGGCCTTGATGAGGATTGGGCAGATGGAGAAGGTTACCCTGATGCCCCATACAACGGTTAAGGAGTTCAAGACAGATAGCGTTGAGATGGAAAAGGATGGGAAAAAACTGTCCGTGGAACTTTTCCAGACCGTTATCCTTTCTTCCGGTATGCTGTCAGCGCAGGGACCGGATGATGAGATCTTGAACGCCGTACCCAAAACGGAGATGATCGGAGATGCCAAGGAGGTGCAGGATATTTTCAATGCCGTTCATGCGGGTTACGGTCTGGCGCTGAAATATTGATACCCATGTAAAAAGCCCTTTTTACATGGATTCAGGAATTTGGGAATTCAGGGATTGCGAATTATTATCAGTAGATAGCCTAAACGGAATTACACAAAAGTTCTAACTTTTTTGACTTTCTACGAGTTCACCAAATTTGAAGCCTTGTTTATTTGAGGAACCGATGAAAAGCGAAAACTAAAATTCAAAGGAGGCTCCTGATGGACGAAATATCATTTTCAGATATTGCAATTGTTGCTTGTGGTACAATGAACCTTGAACTGAGCCATCTCAAAAAGGAAGGCTTTCTTGATGCTCAAAAGATCTATTACACCAAACCCGGACTCCATCAGAACTGCCATGAGCTTGAGAAACAGCTCATTCAGCGGATAAATATGGCTAAAGAAAAGACGGATAAAGTGATCGTGGTCTATGGGGGCAAATTCTGCTATGTTAATGTGGATGAACCCACGCGGACCATGCAAAAGATTATTAAGGAGCAGGGCCCAGGTGTTGGGAGAGTGCAGGCCACCCACTGTATGGATATGATAGCCGGCGAAACGGAACGTGAACAGATCGCCCAGGAACTTGCAGGTGTCGAGAAAGTCTGGTGGATGACGCCTTGTTGGATAGAATACCGGCACCAGGTGTTTGAAGGATGGGACAAGGGGATTGCCAACGAAAACTTCCCAAAACACACGGGAGGCGCCATCGTTCTTGACGGCATCGGATACGTTGATAAATACATGGCTGAAAAACCGGAGGAATTCTTAGAATACTGCGATTGGATGGGGATACCCATACAGGGCTATTCAGTACCTCTTGACCATTTTAAATCGCTTTTGTTGGATCAAGCAAAGATACTGATGGAAGTATAAAGGATGAACGTCGAACATCCAGGTAAGCGAAGGCTCCGACATCGAATGAAAAATAAACCTCAACTTTAGCCGTTCACGGGTTCAAAATGACAGAGGAAACAAGAATGGACAGTGTAATCGATAAGGAGATGTTGCGCGAGGAAGAGGCGATTAACGAACAACTCGAAGAGCTAAAAGCCAGGGTTACTCAGCTTCACGAGGGTATCCCGTGTCTGAAGCAATGCGCTCATTTGAGCAGTCTTTTACAGAAAATGTACGAAATACGAGAAGGGCTGAATCTTTTAGAGCATGGTCTGCTGCAGACACATCTGAAATGCTGCATCTCTCCCAATATAAAGGTCCCCGGGGAGGTCATCCTTGCGCTTGCTAACCTGAGTGCGAAACGCCATGGGGCCATCATCGTTATGGAGCATGAAGAGAGCCGGGATGAGTATCTTCAGGGGGGAGTCATTATTGATGCTGCCGTTAGCGCACCGA
>JAFDIX010000526.1 GCA_019307805.1 Deltaproteobacteria bacterium
ATAGGAAGAGGGGTTCAGGTAGAAATCGAATATAGACAGCCGACAAGACGATCCAGCAGACGCATGTTCACGGGCGTTTTAATGCAGATTTGACATTTTATTGCCTTTGAATTATTCAGTTAGGATAGGCAATCTTGAATCGGAGCATCTTCCAGGTTTGTGCTGGCAGTCTTGCATGGATTTGGCCGATGTGAAACGGAAGGTTAATGCACGAAACCCTCTCCCGCGACCGGATGAGATAAAAACTGACCAACCCCTATATGTTGTGGTCGCAAGAATTTCTGCTGTGACTTTACCGATTTGACCAGTTACTTGGCTACGTAAAGGATATTCCAAGGTTTTGATGGCATGAATTCTTTGTGGTACTGTCAAGATATCAAAGACTGGGGTGGGCGTGAAATTATTTAGCATACGAAGCTTATTGCACATTGAGCAAATTTGTGTAATGCAGCTATGTTTCACCAACCGCCGTACGATAAGAGTATTGACTCACCCCATTTGTTGTGGTTGCGAAAATATCCCATAGGGTTCCCTTACCCTGACCACAGTTTTCGACCTGTAAAGCGCACTACAACAATTTGATGAGACTGATTATTTAAGATCGCTTGCACGGTATCACAAGCCCAATATTTCCATCTCTATAATGAGTCTATAATATTCATAGTTTCTCAAATGCGATATGGTATCTCAAATTCAGATAGGTCTTCATTTTGATAGCAGATTTCCTCAGACCTCTCTCTTCTAAATCAGCCCTTCGGCTTTTAGGAATACCTTTGCAACATCTGCCGGGCTCTTCTTCCTTCCGTCCACCTCGAAGTTGAGACGCTGCATGGTATCATTGTCGAGCATGCCCGCAAGGAGGGATAATGCATCACCTACTTCAGGATGAAGCGTGAGACATTGCTGCCTCACGACCGGGGCCGCCTGATAAGGCGGGAAAAAACCGCGGTCGTCGTTCAGGGGTTTCAGGTGATTGGCTGCGATACGTCCATCTGTGGCAAAGGCGCAGATCACATCGACCTCCCGGTTTGCCATCGCCTGGTACATAATGGCAGGATCCAGGTCCTTTACCTCCAGAAACTCGAGGCCATAGACCCTGCGCAAGCCGGGATAACCGTCCGGCCTCTCCGCGAACTCCGCAGTGAACCCGGCGCGAAGCTGAGATGCTGTAACTTCAAGATCAGAAATGGTGAGCCACTGGTGTTGAAGGGCGTCGTCTTTGCGGACGGTCATGGCGTAGGTGTTGTTAAAACCAAAAGGCTGAAGCCACCGGGCCCCGAAACGTTCATGATATGCCTTTCGCACATGATGCAGGGCGTTCTCGGGGTCGGATATCACCGGCTCTTTCAGGATAGCTGTGAGTCCCGTTCCCGTATACTCGGCATAAAGGTCGATTTCCCCATTGACAAGTGCCCCGTGACAGATCATGGTGCCACCGAGGTTGAAACGACGTTCCACCCTCAAAGGCGTCTTGGCCTCTATAACCTGGGCCATCAGCTCACCTAAGATCAATTGTTCGGTAAAATTCTTTGTCCCGATGATCACAGTCCCGGTTCCTGGCGCCGATGATGTTTGCCGGTTTTGTGCATAGGGCACTGTGAAGTAGGCAAACATCCCTGTCAGGATCAGCAGGACAGGCATTATAAGTGCTACAGATCCTATTATAGCCTGAACCGACCCCTTTTTTGCCCGCTTTCTTTCAGGCCTGAGCCCCCACTCAAATCCCCCAATGATGAAATCTATAACAAGGGCGAGGAGGGCTGCGGGAACAGCGCCGAGAAGGATGAGCCTTGTGTTGGAGAGGGCAAGGCCCCGGTTAATAAACTGACCCAGTCCCCCGGCGCCGATAAAGGCGGAAAGGGTTGCGATCCCCACTCCCACTACTGCGGCGGTGCGGATTCCGGCAACGATCACAGGCGCAGCCAAGGGGATTCGGACCATCCTGAGTTGCTGGCCCTCTGTCATACCCATCCCCTTGGCCGCTTCCATTACCTGGGGCGATACCCCCTCTAATCCTGTGAGGGTATTGCGGACAATCGGAAGGAGCGCATAAAGGGTCAAGGCGATGATGGCGGGCAGGGCGCCGATTCTGTGCAGCAACGCCAGCAGGAACGCCAGCATGGCCAGACTCGGGATGGTCTGAAGGATCCCTATTGCACCCATGGCAGGGCTCCGCAACCAGGATTTTCGGAATACGAGCATTCCGATAGGTATCCCGATAAGCATGGCCGCCCCGGATGAACACCCTGTCAGCATGAGATGTTCACCCGTACGAAGCCAGAGTTCGGGCAAACGGCCGGCAATAAAGGCGGTCAGGGATTCGACGTCCATCACATGATCCCCTGGAAGTCAGCTAACTGTCTGGCGGGTTTGGCAAAAAGATCTCGAACAAAACGGGTGGCAGGCGCGGAAAGGATCTCTTTTTTTGTGCCGATCTGTTCCACGTTTCCATGATGGAGGATCAAAATCCGGTCACCGAGAAGGAGTGCCTCGAAGATGTCATGTGTCACAAAAACAATGGTTTTTTTGAGGCGTTTTTTTAAGGCCACCAACTCCTGTTGCAGCGACTCGCGGCTCAGGGCGTCGAGGGCGCCGAAAGGCTCGTCCATGAGGAGATAGGCAGGGTCGGCTGCAAGTGCACGGGCCACGCCCACCCTCTGCTGCTGGCCTCCAGAGAGTTCGTCCGGGAATCGACCGGCAAATTCCTCTACAGGGAGTCCCACAAGGTTCAAGAGTTCATGAGACCGTTCGCTTCTCGTTTTGATGGACCAGCCCAAGAGACGCGGCACCAGTTCCACATTTTGTTCAACGGTCATATGTGGGAAAAGACCGATGCCTTGAAAGACATAGCCTATCTGGCGACGCAGCGCCACCGGGTCCTGTTTTGTGATGTCCTTGCCTCCCACCTCTATGGTCCCGGCAGTCGGATCGATTAGGCGGTTTATCATCTTGAGGGTGGTGGTCTTACCGCAACCCGATGAGCCTAAAAGGACCAGTGTCTCTCCCTGTTCTATGCGCAAGGAAAGGTCCTTTACTGCATAGGAATTGCCCTTATCAAAAGACTTAGAGACATTTTCCAATCGGATCATCGTTCATCCATATAGGGCACCCGTACATTATTTTCTTGCCCGAGGGTTGGTTTTTGTGATAAAAAAATTGAAAATCCGCTTAACATGGGTAATGGTCTCGTAAAAAGGGCTTTTTACATGGGCGTCATGGGAACCTGATCATGTCAGAAACAAATAAAACCGTTTCATCTGAGATATCCGGGGATATTTACACAATACGCACCAAGGAGATCGTATACTCGATCCGCAGGCTGATGCAGGCGGGGG
>JAFDIX010000074.1 GCA_019307805.1 Deltaproteobacteria bacterium
AAAACATGAAGGTTTCTGGAAGGCCCACGCATTCGAACTGGCCCTTCTTGTTCTGGTCTTTTTTCTGACAGGGTTGCTGCTTCATATGAACAGTCGACTCTTAAAAATGAGCACGGTACTGGAATCAAAAATTCACAGGGTCGACAGGGCCATATGGGATCTCAACGCCCAGGTAGATGAGCGGTTCAATGTGTTGGATGAGAACCTGGTAAAGAGGCTCTCCACGGTTAACAGGGGCGTGGCGTCTTTGGAAAGGCCAGTGTTCCGAACAAAGAAGGATAACGTGGATGCCACAAAGGGAGGTGAAGGGGACCATGTGGGATCTGACATCGGCCTTAACCTCCGGACTGTCGCAGGTCCAGAGATAGAAAACCTCGCCCTTAACTGGGGGATACTGAGAAGGGCCTTTCCTAGACGACTGCAGGATTCAAAGAGGGCCTACCTGGACCTCATCAACCAACTCGGATTTCCTGTTACAGAGCAACAGCGAATACAATTGAGGAATGTGGTTCATGAGACTTTTGGCTTGGTGGAGTGCATTACGACGAGTGCAGGATGGGAGGAGTAATAGATGGGGGTTTTCCTTCAGCGCCATAATGATCTATGATATATTTCATTTTTGTTCCCTTGGTTTTTGACATAACGGCTTTGTGATCAGCAATGACCAAATCGGTTTTCTCGGAGGGAGAGACGATGCCTTATCGCATTTTGGTGGTTGATGACGACACCACACTCAGAGACATACTGTGTGAATTTCTCAGGACCCAGGACTTTGAGGCCATCCCGGCAGCCTCCGCGGAAGAGGGTTTGGCTTTAATCGAAGCGAATAATATGGATGCGGTCATTTCAGACGAAAATATGCCCGGCATGTCCGGATCTGAGTTCCTGGCCATTGTGCGTCAAAAATACCCTGATACCATCCGCATCATTCTGACGGGACATGCAAGCCTTGAAACGGCCATACGCGCCATTAACGAAGGAGAGATTTATCGCTTTTTCACAAAGCCCTGTAGTGTGGTCGATCTTGCAATCACCCTCCGGAGAGCTCTTCAGCAAAAGGAACTCCTGAGGGAGAGCCGGAAACTTTTAGAGATTACCAAGAAACAGTCCGTCCTCCTTGACTCTGTGGAAGACAAATACCCGGGGATTACCAAGGTCAAAACAGGGGCATCAGGCGAGGTTATCATGGACGAGGAGGAGGGAGTGGAATCTTTTAATTCAATCCTGAGAGAGATAAAAACCGTTCTGAAAGAGCACAAACCCTGATTATCCTTCCCAGTAAAAAAATCCTCCTGCCCTTTGACATTTCCATGTCTTCCCTCCTCTCAACAGGCTGCAGATTTTACGTTGCAATCTTTTTCCCGGGGGCTATAATTGGCCATCCTTACCGCTGCCTTCAATGGAGCAAGTAGCGCATCCGCGGCGGTATACTCACACCTGAAGGAGGAGAATCATGGAAGTTACCAATCCAGAAAAGTGCAAGAGCACCAAAATCGAGACATTCCCTTACAAAGGAAAGCCCCTGGGGGTTAAGGATGTGTGGATCAAATGGCTGAGCCAGGCAGGACCGGTGGAGGACTCACCGGATTATGGTCTCCGTTTCTTCACCGTCGGGCCCGGAGGAGAAATACCCATTCATAACCACTTTTATGTGCAGACCCTGTATATCCTGACCGGCAATATCTCCGTCACTACCTATGATTTTGAAACAGATGAAAAAGTTGCGGAAGAACAGGCGGGTCAGAATGATGTCATTTTTATCCCCAGCATGGAACCCCATAGCCTTGCGAACATGAGTAATCAGGAAGAAGTCACATTTCTCTGTTGCATTGCAAATGTTTATGAAGAAGACGCCTGATCACCTTCAAAAAATCACACTTGAGGGGCCCTTTCCTTCTTTTTGAGTGAAAGGGCCCCATTTTTCAATGTAAAAATAAACCGCTATACCCAACCGGTCTATCAATCTACGTCCGTTAAGGAGAAATCCGAAATGATCGAGCTTACCGTCACCGAAGACACTATCGCGACCTGGATACACGTTAAAGGGCGGGTCGACAGTATGACCGCCCCTGAAATACAGCAGAAAATAGATGCCCTTATCCTTGGTGGCAAGCGGATACTGGTTGCTGACCTCTCGGGAGTGAGTTACATCAGCAGCGCCGGGCTGCGTATCTTCGTGCTGAGCCAGAAACAGCTTAAAAATGTGGATGGCGAGGTGATTCTCTATGGAACCCCTGATCCCGTCCGCGACGTCTTTATGATGAGTGGTTTTGGAACTCTTTTCCGTATTGCGTCAACCGGACAAGAGATCGAAGGTCTCATCCAAAAAGGAGCGACCACGTCCTCATTCTCGGATAGGATAATCGATGACATTTCCTTCCAGTTTATTGAGAAATCCGCCTCCCCGGGCAATCTGAGGGTAATAGGGTGCCAGGATAAACTCCCCCTCTCACAGTACACGGTTGAGGACGTAAACAAAATGAAGGCCGATTCCCTGGAGTTTGGAACCGGTTTGGCTGCTCTGGGAGAAAACTATGAAGAGTATAAGCACTATTTTGGGGAGTCACTCATTCTCAACAGAAGCTTCTTTTACTACCCTGCGGTAAAACATCCTGCCGTAGATTTTATGTTTTGCACTGGTGAGCAGCCCAACCTCGAATATAATTTTTTCCATGGTTTTGGATTCAGTGGTGCCTATAAATATATACTTTCCTTCGAAGGTATGGACGGGTTGGTGCAACTTCAAAACCTTGTGAATGCCCTGTTCGGGATCTCCAGTGCCAATATCATCGGCATTGTAATGCTCGCCGAAAGCAAAGGATTCTGGGGGATGAATTTAAAAAAGGTCCCCATCAGTGAAAACAGACCGGAAAATGGAAAAGATATTTTTGATGCTGAAAATTTCGCATCCTGGATGAATTTCCCGGTAGAACCTGCCCACAGCAACCATATCATCGCTGCCGTCGGCGTAGCAGTGAAGCACGGGGATAACGTCCCCCAGGAGGTACAAAGCCTGGTGGCGGGAGACAACAACTTTCACTTCCATGCAGGGGTCTTTGAAAAGCAACCCCTGAACAGGAATATCGAAAGTTTCGACAAAGAACTCACGCGGGTTATCACGGAATGCGAAGTGTCCCGGATTCAACATGTACTGGGGAAGACAAAGTTCAGCAACGGAATGATCGGTCTCATCGAACTCGGCTAGCTAAAGGCTCCATCCAGAAAACCCCATTTCCGGATGGACACCGGCTATCCTTGTAAAAGCGATAAGGACAACATCATGGAACTCTGGATCGGCGCCATAAATCTTGGTCTTTTGTATGGTTTTATGACTATGGGGGTGTTTATCACCTTCCGTATTCACAACTTCCCGGATATCACGGTTGACGGCAGTTTCACATCGGGCGCGGCTGCGGCAGCGGTGCTGATTGCGTCAGGTATGAACCCCCTCGTTGCTATGATCGGCGCCTTTGTTATTGGGGCTGCAGCCGGCAGTTTTACCGCTTTCATTAACACGCGGTTTAATGTCAACGGGCTCCTGGCAGGCATCCTGGTGATGACCGCCCTCTATTCCATCAATCTCCACATCATGGGCCGATCGAACATCCCCCTCCTTAATCAAACAACATTTCTCACGTACCTGGCCCGGATCAATCCCGGAGTCAATCCGGAAATCTGGATTTGCATGGTGCTGATTTGCTTCATGGCAGTCTTCTGGCTTGCTGTCTCGGTGTTTCTGAAAACCGATCTGGGGATTGCAATGCGGGTGACCGGAAACAACCCCGACATGGCATCTGCAAACAGTATTAATGTAAACAGGATGACCATTTTCGGGGTCGCCCTTGCCAATGGCATGGTGGGTATCTCAGGGAGTCTCGTTGCCCAGTACCAGGGGTTTGCCGACATAGGGATGGGTATCGGGACCATTGTCATCGGCCTTGCAGCCGTCATTATCGGCGAGTCTGTTTTGAGAATCAGATCCATGTATGCCAAGATTCTCAGTGTTATTCTGGGATCGATTATTTTCCGGCTCATGATCGCTTTTGCCCTCTATGTGGGTATGAACCCCATTGACCTGAAGCTCCTCACCGCCCTGTTTGTGCTCATAACGCTCATTGTCTCTAAGACCGTTGCAGGTGGAGAATCCACATTCATCAAAAAGACAAAAGAAATCATCCGTTATTTCCTTTCAAAGCGAACCCTTGCCTATGGATTGGGCGCCATTGTCGTTGTGGCAGCGGCTTTCATTGTCTATACCCAGTCGGGAAAAACGACGTCTTTTACCGGGAAAAAATACAGGATCGGATTTTTCCAGATAACCGACCACGGTCTGCTGAATATTACACGGGACAGCTTTATTGCTGAATTGAAACGCCTTGGATATGAAAATGGAAAAAACTGCACCATCATTCTTCAGAATGCAAACGGAGATCTCCCCACTGTCAACACCATTCTCGATAAATTTCTCCAGCAGGATGTGGACATTGTGGTTCCCATTTCCACCCCCTGCACCCAGGCTGCGGTCAACAAAATAAAAGACAGGCCCGTCGTATTTGCAACCGTAGCAAACCCCTTTATCATCGGAGCAGGTTCCTCTGAAACAGACCATCTTCCTAATGTCACCGGGGTCTATGGCTGGACGCCCATGGACAAAACCATGAAGGTGGTCCGTCAAATTCTCCCGGGCAAATTGAAAGTTGGGGCAATCTGGGATCCGGCCCATGCAAACTCCGTCTTCAATGTTTCAAATCTCCAAAAAGCCATAGCCGCCTATGATGACGTTCGTTTTGAGGGAGTAACCATCACCAATTCTTCCGAGGTTTACCAGGCCGCACTCTCCCTTGTTGGTAAGGACATCGATGCCTTTGTCCTGAGCCCCGACAACATCGTCTATTCCGCCTTTGAGTCCGTAGTGAAAGCTGCCCGGAAAAAAAATATTCCCATATTTATCAGCGATGTCGAACGCCTGGAGGACGGTGCGCTCGCCGCCCTGGGTTATGACTACAGCATCAGCGGTATACAGGCTGCACGCCTGGTCGACCGGGTTCTGAAGGGGGAATCCCCGAAAAACATCCCCTTTGAAAGATACGAGAAACTGACCTTTGGCATTAACCTTGAAATCGCAGAAAAATTAGGGATCACAATACCTCCCAAATTGTTGGCCCAGGCGACAAAGCTTTATGGTGGTGATCAGGCAGCAATCCGCCGGAATGACAGCACTCCCAAAAAACTTGCCCTATTTATCTTCAACGACAACGCCCTCATCCACGAAACCCGGCAGGGCGTTGTGGACCAACTCAAGGAAAGCAATATCCTGAAACAGCACAACATCACCATAGACGATATAAGTGCTCAGAACGAATTCACCATGGCCCAGTCCATTATTCAAGATATCGTGCGGCAGAAGTATGATTATCTCATAACCCTGTCCACCCCTGCCCTGCAGGTCTCCGCCCAGGGCAATAAAACCATCCCCCATGTTTTTGGAGCCGTTACCGACCCCTACCGGATGGGGGTAGCAAAGACCCCTGAGGACCATCTGCCCCAGCTCACGGGGGTGGCCACCCTTCAGCCCGTTGAGACGACCATCAAAATTATGCGGGAGATATTTCCCGAGGCAAAGCGCATCGGCATTGCCTGGAACCCAGCCGAGGCCTGCTCCGAGGCCTGCACCTATAAGGCCCGGGAAGCCGCAAAGAAATATGGATTTAAACTGCTTGAAGCCAATGTGAGCAGCACTTCGGAGGTGCTGGATGCCCTGCGTTCCCTCATAGCCAGGGATATCGACATCTTTATCACATCCGGCGACAACACCGTGCTCATGGCTTTGGGATCCATCGCCAAAATCTTGAATCAGCACAAGATTCCCTATTTCACCAACGGCCCTACAGATGTCCAACGCGGCGCATTCCTGTCAATCGGGGCCGATTATTATCAAGTGGGAAAAGAAACGGCACGGCTTGCCATCCGCGTAATCAATGGAGAGCGTCCCCGGGATATCCCGATAGAGAATTACGTACCGGAAACCATGGTTATCAACCTTGCCCTGGCAAAGGAATACGGCATTACCATACCGGAGCATATTGTCAAAAAGGCTGCAAAGATCGTGAGGTAACCCTAATGATCAGGATCACCAATCTCCACAAAAGATTCAATACCGGAACCCCCAACGAGGTGGTTGCACTCAGGGGTATCGACCTTCATATCAAGGAAGGTGAATTCGTTACCGTCATCGGCACCAATGGTTCCGGAAAATCGACCTTGCTCAATGTGACTGCAGGCTCTTTTCTGCCTGATTCGGGTAAGATCACCATTGCCGGTCAAGAGGTAACAAGGAAATGGGATTTCCAGCGGGCCAAACTCATATCCCGGGTATTTCAAAACCCCTTTATGGGAACCGCCTCTGATATGAGTATCGCCGAAAACCTCCACATAGCATTTATGCGGGGGAAAAAGCGCTATCCGCGATGGGGTTTGAACCAGGAGCGTCTTACGGGTTATCGAGGAGAAATTGAGCAACTTGAGATGGGCCTTGAGAACCGCCTTGATTCGGTCATCGGAACCCTCTCCGGAGGACAGCGCCAGGCAGTTACACTGCTCATGTCTGTTATCACGCGGCCCAAGGTCATTTTACTTGACGAACATACTGCAGCCCTTGATCCCAAGTCAGCTTCCCAGGTCATCAAGCTCACCGAGAAGTTTATACAGAGGGACAATCTCACTGCCATGATGGTCACTCACAGCATGCAGCAGGCCCTCGACCTTGGCGATCGCACCATCATGATGAACAACGGCCAGATTATTGACGATATCTCTGCTCAAGAAAAGCGCGGGCTTACTGTCGAAGACCTGCTGTACAAGTTTGCAGAGCTGCGAAAAAGAGAAAAACTCACCGATGATATGTTGGCCTCCCTGCGGCGGGAGTATGCTTAGTTTGAACTAAAGCTCCTGGGCAAAGAGGGCCGCCCCCAGGGCACCCACAATCTGGGGCTCTTCATGGATAAAAAAGGATGCCCCCGCCTTCGCCTCCAGCAGTGATACCACCCCTCTGTTCTTGGCCACACCACCACTCATGACCATATCCCCGTGAATGCCCACCGCCTTCACCATGTTCCATACACGGTTCACAATGGCACGATGCAATCCATGTACGATCTCCCCCTTAGGCCGGTTCTGTGCCACCAGGGAGACGACTTCACTTTCGGCAAAGACCGTACACACACTGCTTATCTTCAATGCTCCCCCGCTTTCAAGGGATAGCCTCCCCATCTGCTCCATGGGTATTTTAAGCTTGCTGGACATGACCTCGAGAAAGCGGCCCGTGCCTGCCGCACACTTGTCGTTCATGGTAAAATCGAGGACCTTTCCCCCTTCCCCTATCCGAATGACCTTGGAATCCTGCCCCCCGATGTCGATCACTGTACCCGTGCCCGGAAAAAGGTGGTAGGCCCCCCTGCCATGGCATGAGATCTCCGTTACTTTTTTCCGGGCAAAGGGAACGGAAATGCGGCCATAACCGGTAGCCACGGAGCCCTTGACCTCTTCGCGATCAATCCCTGTCTCTGAAAGGGCCTGGGCCATGGCCTGCTCTGCAGCTTCAGTGCTGTTGGCCCCTGTTTCCACGATACTGTACCCTGCCATCTCAGAATTTGCATCCAGGATAACCGCTTCCGTACTCGAAGAGCCCACATCGATGCCTGCAAAATAGTCCACGCCCTACCCGGCCTCCATGGTTTCAAAAAAGGCATTCAGCCTGGTGAGCGTCTGTTCCTCGGAAAAGGCCCGGGAATCCGTGATATCTGCTTCGATGACCACGGAGGGGATACTGAGGCGCTCCAGCAACAGGCGTTTGAGGTCATACTGTCCCACGGAATAGGGCTTGCAGCTTCGGGCCGAGTGGATCACCAATCCATCCACCTGGTACTCCTTGATGAGCCGCTCCATGAGATTGAGCCGATGATTGAGATTATTGTTGAGGATGACCAGGCTGTAGGTCCTGGCCATGGACTCGAAGGGATTGCCATCCTCCAGATTCAGTATGGTCTCTGCCCATGCGTTGGTATAGGTGGCGGTAACAAAGTTCATGCGCTGCTCTGCGAAGAGGTTGGCAAAGTCCCTCATCTTGTACCATATGGCGATGTTGTCCCACATGAGGCGTTTACCCTCGTGGGTTACGGCCCCGATACCCTGCTCTACACGCTCCCTTAATTCCTGAAGCAGGATCCGGTAATAATTCAAGGCCACCGGAAGACCCCGCAGTGAAACGATAGGTGCCAAATGCACAAAGGCGTCGAATATGCTCATGGGCGCAGGCCTCGCCTTCATGGTGGCCAGTATCTCTCCCCAGGTGAGTGAGGCCTCCTTGGCACTCCGGATGTTTTCTTCAAACCTCTCCTGATTAAATTCCTTTTTAGAGATCTGCTCCAGCATGGGGATCATTTCATGGAACTGCCGAACCATGTAGCCAATGTCATTCTCCGTGATCTCCTCAAAATTGTAGGGGGTATCAAAGAGAATGAGAGGAATCTTGTAGCGATGGGCCAGCACTTTGTACCAGTATACGACGGTCTGGCAGATATTGTTTGATGCAAAGAGCACATCCGGTTTTGGCAGTCTGCCGGCGGGAGTCTTTCCTGAAAAGAAGTAGCCCAGATCTATCCTGGCATAGGAACAGAGGTCCTGACTGTAGCCATGCTCTTCGGCTGCTTCGCAGAGTTCCGGGCCCATTCTCTTTGCGCCACAAAGGGCCCCGTGGTTTTCGGGATACACGGTATAGAAGCCAAAGGGCCGCAGGAGTTCAACCGGGGCCCCGCTGGTCACCCATGCCACGGGCTTTGCCCCTTCCGCATAACGTGACAGGAAGTAGTGCCTGGTCATGATCTCCTTGAGCCGACCCGCACTCTTCAGGGGTGGACCGAACAATGGATTGGGCCTGGACCGGCGCTTTTTCCTTCTGGCCCGGGCAAGGCCCATGAGCGCCGGCGCTCCCACATCTTTCATAAGATGGTATTTCAAATTCCTGCCAATGGACATGGGGCCCCCTGTTTTTTACATATTCTCTTACTTATTGCTGGCCGCAGTAGTCTGCCCATTCAACATTTCTCCAAAGGCCTCCACCCGTGTTGAAAGCTGACCCCCAAATCCCTGGTTGAGCTCTACATCCATAACCAGGGTAGGGATCTCCTTATCCCTGAGGCCTTCGACCAGTTCGGGAACATCAAAGAGTTCCGGTTCACAGAACTTCACCATATAAAAAATGACCCCCTTGGCTCCGCTCTTTTCAATTTTTTCCAAAAGGGAGTCCAGGCGTACCGCCAGGGGGGAATCCTTGGTGGTGCAGGGAGGCATGGCAAAATAGCTTTCTGTCAAGGCCTCAAAGGGATCTTCCCTGCTGCTGGACGGCATCATGAAT
>JAFDIX010000075.1 GCA_019307805.1 Deltaproteobacteria bacterium
AAAGACGCTCCTCCAGGTCAGATATTCCGTGAGCAACCCGCCCAGAAAGGGGCCGAGGGACAGGCCCGTATAGACCGCCGCCACGGTGATTCCAAGGACCCGGCCTCTTTGATGAGGAGGGTACACGGAGATAAGGATTGCGATTCCGGTGGCGAAGTGCATGGCACTGCCGATACCCTGTAAAACCCGGAACGAAATGAGCATGGCGCCTGATGTGGAAAGGCCGCACAGGAGAGATGAAATGGTGAAGAGGATATAACCATAGAGGAAGACCTTTTTTCTTCCGTGAATGTCCGCCAGTCTTCCAGATGGGACCAGAGATACCACAGTGGCCAGTATATAGGACGTGGCGACCCAGCTCAGGAGGATGGCATCCATGTGAAAGTCTTTTGCAATAGAGGGGAGGGCGATCTGGGTGGCAGAACCAAAGAAAGGATTGATGAAGGCACTCAAGGTGGCAATGAAGAGTGCAGATCTTTTACTTACCGTGCCGTCCATAGGCATTTTCCTCGCATGGTTGTTTGGGAAATGGGCACGACTGAAAAAAACATTCTGAAAACAAAGGTTGACGGCTTCGTAAAAAGTCGAGAATCTCGCGAAAACGTCATTCCGGCGAAAGCCGGAATCCAGTCGATTCAATTACTTCTGGATGCCGGATCGAGTCCGGCATGACGGTTTTAGGACTTTTTACCAGCTCGTCAAGGATAGCAGTAAAATACTCGGGCTTCAACAAAAAGGCGGATGTGCCGGATCAATATTTCGGCAATCCAGAGATACTGATGAAGAGGGGAAATACCTTTCACAGCAAGAGTTGTGGGATGGAAGATCAAGGTTTGATAAAGTGTGTTTATTTCCCTGAGTCTTTGGCGGTTCCCAGGCTGGTAATGAATTGGTTCACCAGAATATCATGATCCTTACCGGTGATGCCCTCTGTGATTCGTTCTTCAGCGATCCCTATGGCCATGTCCACCATTTCATCGGAGAGGGCTTTTCGGGCCATGGTCATCCTGTATTTGGCAAAGGCCTTTGCGTCCTGGATCATTTTTTCAGCGGTCATGTTTCCCTCCTGGATGATCCTCGACCTATCCTTTTCCCCCATTTCCAGGATAGCCTTTCGAAGCTCCTGGACATGGCTTTCAACGTCTTTCAGCTTTTCAGTTTCGGTATTCACTAGAGATTTGGCATTACCCAGTTTGCCATTCACCTCATCCATTTCTTTACGGATCTTGGAACGGGCCGATTTTATGACATCCATCAGGGGTTTTCTGCCGTATTTCATGAAGAAAAAGACGAGTATACCGAAATTGATCCAGAGCAGAATGTTGTCCCAGATCTTTCGGGAAGAACCCGAATCCTCTGCAGCCATCGCCTCCGGGATCATCAGATACATACAGGCCAGGAAACCCAGGGTCATACAAATGATCAAAAGCGGTTTTCTGCCATTGCGTTTCAACTCTCTACTCTCCTTCCGATCAATCTTTCCATAATTTCACCGGCCAGCCCCACGGCCTCGTCCCCAAGGAAGGGTTTTGTTTCCTCAAACTCTTTCTGAGCCTCCCTTTCGGCCTCTTCCCGGATAGAGGAGACTCCTTTTTTGGTTTCCTCAAGGTGTCCCTGCGCCTGGGTCATCCCTTCTCCACGAATTTGAGAGGCCTCTTGGCTTGCTGTCTTCCTGGCATTTATTTGAATCTCCGTGAATTCCAGTTTCAACTTATCTGCCTGCTCTTCGAGTTCTCGGATCTCATTCTTTGTGTTACCGAAATACGACTCCCTTTTCCTCGCCAGTTTCAAGAGGGGCCGATACATGAGGCGATTCAATATAAAGATCAAAATGATGATGTGTATGACCTGAAGAACCAGGGTTGCGTTTATGCTTATCATCTGTCAGTACCACCCAAGGGGTTTAGACCACAAAAAGGAGAAGCAATGCGACGACCAGGGAATAAATACCTGTTGACTCTGAAACGGCCTGCCCGACCAGCATGGTTCGTGTCAACAGACCGGCCTCTTCCGGCTTTCGCCCGATAGCCTCACAGGCCTTACCACCCACGAAACCTTCACCGACACCCGGGCCGATTGCCCCTAAACCCATGGCTAAGCCAGCCCCCAAAAATGCCGCTGCCTGTACCAGATCTGCACCTTCAATTGCCATTTTTTCCTCCTATTGGATAATATTCTTATGATGTCAAAAAGTTAAACGAGAAATACCCGTACTCATTTCTATTTTTGTCAACGCGTTAATAGAACAAGACAGACGATCATGGAGTAAACCGCCTTGGACTGGGCAATGGCTTGGGCCACCAGCATGGTTCGGGTGATCACTCCGGTTGCTTCCATATTCCTTCCAACCGCTTTGACCGCTTCCCGGGCCGTAAGGCCGTTACCGATCCCAGGGCCTATCCCGCCCAAACCCATACATATACCGGCTGCAAGAAGAGCAACGGGCGCACTGAGTGTGGAGGCCTCGGGGTAAGCCTTGAACATCAATATAAAGCTGATCAAGAGTCCGAAGATGGCCGGGGTCTGTGACACGGCCTGGGCCACCAGCATGGTGGTGGTGACCTGACTAAAGGTCTCCGGTTGCCGGGCAATGCTTTCACAGCTTGATCCGGCGGCCATCCCTCCACCCGCGCCGGAGCCGATGGCTGCCAGCCCCGTACTGAGGCCGGCACCGATCAATGCCGCCCAGGTAGGTGAAAAGGGGAGGTTACCAAAATCCTTGAACATGAGCAGGAGGGCCACCACCATGGAGAAGATGGCCGGAGTCTGGCAGACTGCCGAGCCGATGAGCATGTTTGTGGTTAGACGGCTTGTTACAGCAGGCTGCCTGGCCATTCCGAGACAGACTTCACCCCCCGGAAATCCGGATCCTACGCCGGAACCAATGGCTCCAAAGCCCATACAGATCCCCGCACCTCCCAGTGCAGCGGCCTTGAGCAGGTTCGGATTTGGAATATCCATAAAGATGAGAAGAATGGCGATGACCAGGGCAAAAATGGCGGCGGATTCAGCCACTGCCTGGCCTACGAGCATGTTTTTGAGGATCTCCCCGGATTTTTCAGGCCTTCGGGAAAGGGCCACGTTGGCCAAACCCGCGGCGTAACCCTCACCGAGGGCAGCTCCTATAGCCCCTAGACCGATACATAGACCGGCACCCGCGTATGTGGTCAGTTGTATGGTAGCTTGAACGTCGAAAGTCATGATCACTTAACCTGAACAGAGATGTAAACAAGCGTCAACATGGTAAATACAAAGGCCTGAATGGTTCCGATAAATAGGGCAAAAAAGCAGACGAGGAATGGGGGCAATATCAGGCTGTAAATGAGATGTGAAACAACCAGAATAATAATGGCGCCACCCAGGATATTGCCATACAGACGAAATGAGATGGAGACCACCTTGGCGAGTTCCCCGATGATATTCAAGGGAGCCATGAAAAACATGGGTTCCACATATTGCCCAAGATACCGTTTGAGCCCCTTAGCCTTGATGCCGGCGTAGTGAGAGATGAAAAAGCCCATGAGCCCGAAGCCTAGAGGCGTATTGAGGTCTTTGGTCGGCTCTTCAAGCATGGGGATGATACCCAGCCAGTTGCTCAGGAGCAGAAACATGAACAGGGTGCAGATGATTGGAAAGTACTTCTTGCCCATCTCTTCATCCAGGGCGTCTCTGGTGAGGTCGTAAAAGGTGTGGATGAAGAATTCGCCAACCACCTGGAAGAGGTTTGGCACAAAGTTTGATTTTCTGGTGGCAAGAAAGCCAAACAGGATCAAGGACGCCATGACGATCCAGGTCATCAGGATGGTGTCTGTGTTGAAGACCAGCTTAAGACCGCCCAATTCAAAGGTGAGTTGAGATATTTCGGTAAGTTCATCCATTCACTAATCTTTCCTCACAGAGGTTCCAGGAAAAAGTATTATTCAGCAACAACCCCTCTATTTGCGATCAAGCAGGGGCTTAATGAGAATATAGTCAAAAAGTGTCACAATCTGTATTGCAAAGACGCCAATGATGACGGCAATGAGATTGAAAGAAGGCGATTTGACCCCTATGATCAGGGGAATCGCCAGGATCGCATACCTCAAAAAAATAGAGGCCAGGCCAACCAGACTGGCCCCGGGCCGGGATCTCAGCAGAGTCATGGGAAGGGACTTTCCCAAAAGGATGAAATTAATGATGCTGAAACATGTCCCCAGCAGGAGTCCTTTGGCTATGGCCTTCTCTTGAAGGAGCATAAAGACGAGGGCAAGGATGAGAGCAGAAGAAAAGGCCCATAAAGAGATTTTCCTCTGGATCTGGCTCAATTCAGTATGTGGATCATCCATTTCGTGAATTGCTCCCCTTTTCCTCTTCACCGGTATCCATGATCTGGCGATAAACGGTATATCCCCCCCCCGCAATGCCTAGAAATATGAATATAGTTATGAAGAGCCCCTTTGTTCCAAGCCACTTATCCAGATAGTAACCAATTGCAAAACAAAAAAGGATTGAACCTGCCATGGTCAGGCCGAGTTGCGAGACCATGGCGAGATCTTCAATCCATTTACCCTGCTTTTTATAATTGAATATCGTGGTCTCTCAAGTTATTGGATAAACAACAAAAATCGGCCGCATAAAAATCGTGATTCAATTGGCGCTAATCTATAAATCACCTATGTCGTTCTGTCAAGCAGAAACTTGATTTTCTAAAATAACCTTCCTATTCTACCCAAACAACACAGAGAGAAACAAGACCAATCTTCAGGAGGTTCCCCATAGATCAATACGGTCGGGGTGTCTTTCGCCCACAAGCGGTCTGAACCGAAAAATAAGGTGTCTTTTTTTGCGGAAATGATTAAAATGAAGTATCAGTGCATCGTTTGTATAGGGGCAGTCCATATTCTCGATTTGCAGAAACGAAGGGACAGAGGAGGATGAATCTATGGCTGTTGTCACGATTTCCAGACAGTTTGGGGCAGGGGGATGGACACTGGGCGAAAGGCTCGCCAAGAGGCTAGGTTACAGATACGTGCAAGAGGACATGATCAAGGAAGTGGCGGCGGAAGCAAAGGTATCTACCTCACAGATCAAGACCTTCGAAAAGCGAGGACCAAGTAAACTCATGAAGTTCCTGGATAAAGTTGTGACACCCAGTTATGTGGATCGACTCAGTTCTGACAAATACGGATTCGTGGATGAAAATACGTACGTGGATGTTGTGAGGAAGATTATCCTGGATATTTATGAGGAAGGTAATGTTGTGATCATTGGGAGGGGAAGCCAGTATGTCCTTCAGGGGTACGATGCTGTATGGAAGCTTTTACTCCTTGGGAATCTGGAATACCGTATAAATTTCGTGATGAACAAGTTTAAACTGAGCAGAAGTGAGGCTGAAAATGCCGTTAAAAGGAAGGACCAGATCAGGACCCGCTTCTTAAGTTTTTTCAAGGATGCCGACTCTCACAATGACCCCCTCTACTATGATATGGTATTGAATACGACCCGCATAAGTATGGATCAGGCAGAGGAAATGGTCGTCACACTTGTCTCCCGCTAGTGTCCTGCCTCATAAGTTCTTCAACAACGTGATTCGCCTAAAGGCTGGAAGGGAATTGTTTGACAAAAAAAGCGGGCCTCTCCCGGGGCCCGCTTTTCGATGGTGCTCTATTATTCCTCTTCTTCCTCCTTAGGGATCATTTCTTCCGGAATCTCCATGAGTTCAGTGATGACCTCCTTGAAGTGAACCGCCTTGATACCCAGGTCATATTCCTTGGAGAGATCCCTGATCTGATCGATACAGTTGTGGCATGGGACAAAAACAATCTTGGCCCCGGTCTCCCTGATCTGGTCTGCCTTGATTTTCCCCGCTTTCAGGCGGTCCTTTCGCATCTCACCGCCCATGGGCATGGCACCGCCTCCACCGCCGCAGCAGTAGTTGTAGTTCCCCTGATAACTCATGGGTCGGAAATCCTCGGAGAGCATCTCGGCCAGGCGCTGGTTCTTTTCGGCCAGCCCGCCGCTTCTCACCACGTTGCAGGGATCCTGAAGCGTCGTGGGCTCTTTCACCTTTTCCTTGAGCTTGATCCGCCCATCCCGAATATAATCATGGAACAATTCCACCGAGTGGATGACCTCTTGTTTGGGCGTGTATCCCAGCCAGGTGGGCGCTTCGAACCGAAGCGCTCGGTAGGCGTGGCCTCATTCAGTAATGGCGACTTTATCTACCTCCAATTCATCCGCCCGCTTAAAGGTGTTTTCCACGATCATTTTTGATGTCTTTGCGTCGCCGCAGAACATGGCGAGATTGGTATCGTCCCACCCGTCCTTGCTGGGGAATGTCCAATCCTCCCCGGCCACGTGGAATATCTTCGCGACCTCCATGATATCCTGTGGATAGAACATGGGTTCCCGGGCGTTCACCGTGTACATGATTCTGGCGCCCTTCTTGTCAATGGGGATTTTCAGACCCACGAGTTCCTCGGCGGTTTCCTCTTCGCACCACTCCAGGGTCTCGACCCAGTCCTCCTCGCTCACGGCCATCTGGTTTCCAAACTCCTTGTAATTCTCAATGGCCTTGACCAGGCCCTCGGGAGCGATGCCCTGGGAAAAGAGCAGAGACCTCAGGAGGGATATCATCATGGCAATATCAATCCCAAAGGGGCAGTAAAGAGTGCAACGGCGGCACATGTTGCACTCGTGATAAACCGTATTGTAGACCTCTTCCAGATAAGCACTGTCCACACGCCCCTTCTTTTTCAGGAGCTTGACAAGGTGCTTGACCTTGTAAGATGGAATCATCTTGGGGTCCTTGTCATGGGCAAGGTAGTAATGGCAGGTGTCCGCACAAAGCCCGCAGTGGGCACAAATGCGCAACCACATTCTAAAGCGGGCACCGAACCTGGCATTCAGGAACTCCATGATTTCGGTGGGGTTTATTTCTTTTATTTCTTTTTCGTTTTCAACGGCAACAGCCTGTTCGTTCATGGTCATGCTCCTTCGTGATTCAGTTACAAGTCCTACCGGACGCTATACGGAATACCCTCTGCGACCGAATTCAACAGCGGTCGAGGCCCTGGAAAAGAAGAAGAGTATAAAATGAGAGAGTTTGGTGAATGGGATCAGGATCAGCATCAGTTCTCCTGAAAGCATGTGTATCACCGCCATGTTGTCCCCCAGGAAGCCGACACTGTCCAGGGTCCCGTGGGTAAGAAAATACCCGGTCAAAAAGGGGAGTGCCGTAACGACAAGAATAAAATAATCCGAAAATGTCGAGAGGAGGCGGATATCGGCAGAGAAAATACGCCGCAATAAAAAGAAAATGGCGATGGCGATTAGCAGCAGGGTCATCCAGTCGGCAAGACTATCGGGAATCGGCGTCCAGGACCATTCGAGGCTGGATTCTTCCCAGAGGGTGATATGGCCCGAATACCATATGGGGACGATAATCAGACAGATGTGAAAAAGGTACCCTGAAATGGTAAAAACCGGATTTTTTGCAACATCCTTGTTCAGGGGCAGTAACCACCTCCATATCGTGGACAGCACATATTTCCAGCTGAAATGCTGATAGATGATCTTGTCCATTTTTCGGGATACATGAAAGAAGAGGGCAGCCCTGAGGAGGCTGCCGATAATAAAAACCAAAAAGGCGATCCACAAAAGGGGCCCCTCTACAAATGAATAGAAATCCATGGTCGCAGCCATCTCCTTCCAAAACAAATCGTTGATTCAGGCAAACCACCGGTTCCCTGAACTGACCCTGAGAGGGGGCCTCATCCAGGACCTCCCGGGCAGGGTTGTTTACCGGTCCCTGGGTGGCAAATGGGCGCCGGAGCCATAAGACGGTAATATACCTAACTAATTTAGACAAAGTCAATAGGGAATAAAGCCGCTGTTATTCCAGTGTTTTTCGGCTATTTGGGGGTAGCGCCGGGATTTTTTTAAGGCGGGGCATTGCATTGGTTCAGAAGAAATATTGAGGTAAAGTCAATTACTCCTCGTTCGGATAGCGCTTGGCGATGGACTTTAGGACTTCCAGGCAGGAAAAGAAGGCCTCCACCACATCCGGGTCAAAATGACTTCCCGATGATTGGTGTATCTCCTTCAGGATTCGGTCTTCATCCCAGGGCTCCTTATAGGATCTTCTGGAGCACAGGGCGTCGTAAACATCTGCGACGGCAACGATCCGGCCAAACAGGGGGATTTCCTCCCCTTTTTTGGGTAAGGGTTGACCGTCCGGTCCCTCATGGCCCGGCAGGGGCTTTTCGGTGGCGGCATCCATATGGCCGGGGTAGCCGGACCCATCCCATTTTTCATGATGATTCAGGGCCACCTGCGCGGACACTTCGTCAAAATCCGATTGCATTTCCCCGAAGAGGCGTGCTCCCAGAAAGGTGTGGCTCTTCATGACCTGGAACTCTTCCCGGGTCAGGCGTGCCGGCTTCTTAAGGATCAAATCACTGATGGCCACCTTTCCTACATCATGGAGCATGGCCGCCATCCTGAGGACATCCCTTTCCTTGTCCACATTTTCCTGGGGAAGTCCCTTTGTACGTCCCCACTCCTCATAGATTTCCACGGCATAGGCCGCAACCCGATTGACATGGGCCCCTGTTTCCTTGGGGTCCCTCAATTCCGCCATGCTGATCATTCTGAGGATGAGATTTCTTGTCATCTGCGCCCTTTCCACGGCAAGGGCGGCGCTGGTGGCAAAATGCTTGATCAGGGGTTCGTCAGCAGGCGAAAAGGGGATGACATCGAAATTGTCATCCTGGGCGTTAATGATCTGCATCACGCCCAGTACATCCCCGTGCTGGTTGGTCATGGGCACCGTGAGCATGGAGCCCGTCTTGTATCGGGAAAGACTGTCAAACTGGGAATCAAAGGTATAGGGCACAGTGTCGGGCAGGTTGTACACGTCGGGGATAATGACTGTCTCGCTATTCCGGGCCACATAGCCGGCTATGGAATTATTATTGATGGGAATGGAAAAGGTGTTGTAGATAAGTTTTTTCCCGGGGGCCAGCCTCTTCCGCAGGGTGTCGTTCTGGGTGTGGCTGAATTGCAGCTGATCCCCCTGCTTGAGGTAAATAGATCCGGCATCGGCAGTGAAGAATTTTTTGACATTAGTGAGGATCCTCTCCATGAGGAGGTCAATATCCTTTGCCTCATTAATATCCAGGCTGATCCGGGTGATGAGATCAATCTTTTCCTTTTCGCTCAACATAATCGATGGGGATCCCTTCAGTCTATTTGATTATAAAAACCTGGTCCTGTGGGCTAGGTCAGAGATAGATGGCTCTGCCTTGGTGTTTTGTGTCTAAAATCACAAATTTCAAGCACCAAATTTGTCCGGGCTTCGCCAGGACTCCCCACCTTTGGGTGGGTCCCCAGTTTCAAATAAATCACAAATTTCAAAACGGTT
>JAFDIX010000527.1 GCA_019307805.1 Deltaproteobacteria bacterium
CCAATGGGTTTGCCAAATTGCACCCTCTCTTTACAATACTTTATAGAATCATCCATTGCAGCCCGATGGAGGCCCAGGGCCAGGGAGGCAGTCATGATCCTGATTTCTGCCAGAATGGTGAGTAACACATCCAGTCCTCTGCCGAGCTCACCTAGCATGTATTCATTAGGGACATGACAATTATTGAAGTAGATTTCCGAGAGGGATGATGTTCTTGTTCCCAGGGTTTCAAACTTTTTGCTGTGGGAGAAACCGGAGGTATCGCTCGGGATAAAGAAAAACATAAGCCCCTTTAATTTCTTAAATCGCCATATGGGCCACTTGTTGACCATGTCTTCATCCCATTGATCACATATCCATCACTGACCTTTGTGGCCAGGGTCCTTACCGCACTGAGATCAGATCCGGCCTCAGGCTCTGTAAGCTGAAAGGCTCCAATCTTTTCACCCCTCAAAGCCGGCCTTAAATATTTTTCATGCATCTCTTTGGTGCCATAGAGATAAAGGCCATTTGTAGCCATTAGACATTGCATGGCCGTCACCGCAGCCAAACTCAAAAGTCCCCGCGCCAACTCCTCCATGGCGATACAGTAAAGGGTAGTGTTTCCGCCTGAACCACCCGCTTTCTTGGGATATCTGATCCCCAGAACACCCATATCCGCAAGCTTTTTGAACAGGTCAACCGGAAACTCCCCCTTATCATCAAGCTCCCTGGCCACAGGGATCACTTCCTCATCCACAAAACGGGCCATGACCTTTCTTATGAGTTTTTCTGGATCTGACCGTTGCATTATATCCCCCTATTTGCCCTTGCTATCCTTAAATGCTTTTGTAAGTTCCGGAACAACCTCGTGGAGGTCACCCACAATGCCCCAATCAGCCACCTCAAAGATAGGGGCTCGTTCGTCTTTGTTGATGGCAATGATATATCTCGAACCCAGCATGCCGGCCCTGTGCTGGATAGCGCCGGAAATGCCGCATGCTATATATATTTCCGGTCTTATTGTCTGGCCTGTTTGCCCCACCTGCCGCTCGGCTGGAATCCACCCTTCTTCAACAGCGATTCTGGTTCCTGCCATTTCTCCACCCACTGCCTTGGCAAGTCTCTCGATTACCTTGAACCCCTTGGCATCGCCCACACCGCGACCCCCGGCGACCACCACCCTGGCCTCTGAGAGGTTAACCCGTTTCTTGGATTCCCGGACCATTTCCAGGACCTTGGTGCCGATACCTTTCTCGGTCAGTGTGACCTTGTGCCTGACCACCTTTCCTTTATTGCCCGGTGTCGGCAATGCCTCCATGACCCCGGGGCGAACCGTGGCCACCTGTGGTCGGGAGTACCGGTTGGCGATGGTGGCCATGACATTTCCTCCAAAGGCAGGTCGTGTCTGGAGGAGGATCCCTTCATCAGGATCAATATGCAGTTCCGTGCAATCCGCTGTCAGTCCTGAGCCCACGAGGCGCGCCAGGCGCGGGGCCAGATCCCGGCCGAGATAGGTAGCCCCTATGAGCAGGATATTGGGTTTGTATTGGGACACCAGGGTTTCCATCACCTCTGCATAGGCAGTGGTCCTGAAATCCTTGAGTGTTCTGTGGTTCGCCAGATAGACCTTTTGGGCTCCGTATCCCAAAAGCGGTTTTGTCAGGGACGATACCTGGGAACCCAGAAGAACTGCCGACACCTCCTGCTGAAGCTCTTGCGCCAGCCCCTGTGCCTTGCCCAGAAGTTCCAGGGAAACCGGATGCAACGTCCCTTTGCTCTGTTCTGCAAAGACCCAGACACCCTGCCTGTCGCTGAAATCAGGGATCTCCCGGGGTTCCGCGTCCGTAAGAATAGCGTCATCTTTACATGCCTCCAGACACGCCCCGCAGGAGGTACAACGATCCAGAACAAAGGCCTTGCCATCCCGCATTTCCATGGCATCATAGGGACAGGCCCTGAGGCAGCGTCTGCAGCCGGTACAAAGATCCGTTTCAATCCATACTGTCATTTCCAACTCCAATTCGGTCTTTTAGCCAATATCATTGCCAGATATATTCGCCTTCAACGTATCTTCATGGAACGGAGGGACGGGGGAACGGGGGAACGGATTAGAGATCGGGAATCCCAGACCGTTTCAACCTCTGTCTCTATCCCTTGCCCCCCTTCTATTTCTGATTTCCTCTTTGACTTTTCCTGAGATAGCTCACATAGGCCTTGAGCTTGGCCCTCAATTCATAACATTCTTCCTTGAACCCGTTGAGATAGTCTTCGTCAAAAAATTTTTCATCAAGACAAATATTAAGGTCATCAATCAGTTCGTTTAACGACCCTAATGCGTCTCTCATAAACCTGACTTGCGATTGGTAATAAAATCTTCCCCTCCCCTCCGCGATGTTATTGGTCAATGATCTTGCGGCATCAAAAATCTGGGGCCTTAATAAATACTTTTCTTCTACCGGCAATCTCCTTGCCAGATCGTAAAACATTTTACGGAGAGACCGTGCACGCTGATAGATCTCAAGACCTTCAAAATCAAAATCCTTTTGACCCAAAACTACCCCTCATTACCCCATCCCCCTGTCCCCCCGTCCCTTCGTCCCCCCGTTCCTCCGTTCCACCGTCCCCTATACTAATTTGTGCTCCTTCATCTTCCCCACCAGACTCCGCACGACCTCCCTGGTATCCCCCTTGAGGATCTCACCTTCTCGCTGAAACTTGGGGGCAAAGGTTTTGATCACGTGGGTCAAAGAGCCTTCCAGGCCCACATCAGAGGTCTGTGCCCCGATATCTGCGGCATTCCAGACCTTAATGGGCGCTTTTGCATTGCAGGCATCGATGAGTCCCCCGACCATGGGGTACCGGGGGGTGTTCAACTCCCCGATCACTGTAACCAGGGCGGGCAGAGAGCACCGCACCCGCTCATATCCATTCTCAAGGCGCCTCTTCAGTACCATACTCTTCTTTTTGACATCTTCGAACTCGCACACATAGGTCACCTGGGGCACACCAAGATAGCCGGCCACCTGAGGACCTATCTGGGCGGTGTCCCCGTCAATGGCCTGCCTGCCGCAAAGGATGAGATCGTATTTCCCGATCTTCTTGATGGCCTGCCCCAGGGTAGAGGAGGTGGCCCAGGTGTCTGCACCGGCAAAGGCCCTGTCCGTCAGCAGGATTCCCCCATCCGCTCCCATGGCAATGGCTTCGGAGATGGCATCAATGGCCTGGGGGGGACCCATGGACAATACCGTCACCTTTCCTCCCTTGGCCTCCTTGAGAGTGATCGCCGCCTCAAGGGCATGGCTATCATCCGGATTGATGATACTCTCCACACCTTCCCGAATCAGGCTGCCGGTCTTGGGGTCCAGTTGGACATCCGTTGTATCGGGCACCTGTTTTATGAGTGTAATGATGTGCATGCTGTTCTCTCCAGATTGTGTTTCATAGGGAGTTTGAATAGCCTCCCCAGCTTGGATTTTTATGTGCCGATGGAAACGACGGGACGGGGGAACGGGGGACCCGAAAATAATTCTGAGGCCCTAGTGCCTTTCACCGCCGTCCCTCCGTTCCTTCTCCATTTCCGCACTCCGACTTCCGCCTTCCTCCGTCCCCCTTCCGCCT
>JAFDIX010000528.1 GCA_019307805.1 Deltaproteobacteria bacterium
GTCCGGGCCAGCAATTCTGCCTTGTCTTCCAGCTCAATATTTTGATCGCGAAATCTGTCCCGGCTTCTTTTGAGGAGGCCGGCCGTATAGGAAGAAATAAATGCCACAACAAAGAGTAGTCCAATGATAATGGAGAGGATCATCAACTGGTTTCGCCAGGGCACATTGAGGGTGGCAAACACGGTCTGGTGGGGGAGCAGGCCCACCTCTTCCATGATCAGCATGAGGCTGAAACAGGCCGCACAGAGGAAGGCGATGATGAACGGCAGTCTTTTGGGTGATGTCACGCCCACGTAGATAATGATTGCAGCATAGATAGGGGTGAGAAATGAGGCTTCGATACCCCCTGAAAAATAGATTACTGCCGTGTATCCAATAATCTCAAGGAGATTGATGAAGAGGGAGCAATATTTATACCAGAGCCGATGGGTAATGCTTTTTATGATCAGGAGCGTAGGGGGATTGATTAGAATCAGAAACAATGTCGCCAGGCTGATGCCTGCAAAATTTCTTTGACCTATGATCCCTGCAATAAAGGCCGCCAAAGCAAACAACCACATGGCAAGGCTGCACCCTGATCGGACCAGTGCACCCTGAAAATGCCTTCGGTAAAGGACTTCCAGATAATCAGGAGGCAGTATATTTCCTGCTTTTGTCGGGATCATGATTTTTCCTCTGTTTTTTTACCATTCACCAGGCCTCTGTTTCGTGACTGCCTCGAAAAATGCTGCCCATTTTTCTCTTCCTCCAGAAGCTTCTTTGCCCTTTTCCCGGCCTCGTCATATATCTCCAGGCCCTGCTCGACAAATTCCCTGGACTGTTTTTTGTTGACCTCTGCAAATACCGCCTTCAGGATGGTCACCCTTTGCTCTATCGCATCCATGGGCGCGCTTTCTGATGATTCCTCGTCTGCGGGCACATGGGGCACACCCATCATCATGTACCACACAAGATTGTCCAAATCCGGGAGTATCCCCGCCCGGCTCAAATCGATCGAGTCCCTGAACTCATGATAGGCCTTGATAAAACTGTCGGTTTCTTTCATAAGATCACTTTCGTGTTTTCATATTTTCGTGCTTCGCGATTCCCGCCAGAAGCGAAGTAAACCCCATGACCATGACAAAACTCCCCCACTGGAGACGACCGGTGGGCATGAAGGCTTCTGCCCCGGCAACCATGATAAAAAGGGCTGCAGGGATCGCTGAAGGCAGCCTCAAACCCCATGCCATGGCCAGTAAAACCACTATGGCAGTCCCATTCAGCCAGAGATTCAATTCAGGCAGTGCCCCTCCCGTCCACCCCAGTGTCCACACACCAATGGTTATGGATACAACGGCTCCCACATAGAGTCTTCGCCTTTTGTCCTGCCCCCCCTTCAGCACATAGAAGATTCCCACAATGATGGCGGCCGGAGTCACGAACCCGGGAAAAGTGGCACTCAGGGCTATGATTGCAGCACCTGCAGACCATGCCCAGATCTCCCCTTTAAGAAGGAACAATAACAGTATGAATGGCGCCGCCTGTGCCGCGGTAAAGGGGATGTGGAACATTGCACTCCATATCAAAAGGTGGAAGAGGTAAAATCCCGCCCACATACCCCATGCGGCCATGGAGGATCTTCTCAATACCTTCCGGCCCCATGCATCGAGCATTATTGTACATCCCACCCGGGGCTTCAAGAATTTTGCGCACATCACGAGGCCGACGCCATACCAGATGGCCAGGAGATGCACCCAGGATTTGTCAATATTTGCCCTTTCCAGTGCCTGGGGAAACAGGGCGATCCCAAAGGCGGCGAGCAGGGGAAGAAAAAAGGCGGATGCCGATATTTTCAGCCTGAAGGCCCATACCATGGCCCACAACTTCAATGCCGTCATGGCCATCCAGGCCCCTGCCCAAACAAGGCCATGGCTTCCGAGGCTCGCTATCATCTCCGTCCTGAAGGTCCCGTCGAAGAGAAAAAACGCCTCCATGAGGCCCAGTATGACAGCGGGACGACGCTGCCCCTGGGTTCTGAAAAGCAGGGCCGCTCCTGCAATGAGAATGATTTCATAGGTTTGAACGACCCCGGTCAGAAAAAGTTGCCCCCCATGCCAATCCATCTCAGTCAGCCCCCTGGAGAGCAGAAACATACCACCGAGCATACACAGGGCACTGAAAAAATAGAGGGGGTTATATTGGATAAACCAGTAATGCAGCAGCGCCTCGAAGTTTTTCGTTCTCCCTGGTCCGCTCTGATGATCTTTCCTGTTTTCTTCCATCATGTCCAGACCTCCTCCCGGTTTTGAGGTTCCTCTATCAATCCTTTTTCAAAGTTTTGATGATCGCCTCCATTTCGTTCACATATCCTGTGAGTGCATTGCCCCCCGTGGCAGTCAAAGAAACGGTTGTATGGGGTTTATTGTCCCTGAAGCTTTTTTTGATCTTGACGTACTTGGCTGACTTGAGTCTTTTGAGCTGAATAGACAAATTACCGGGCGTAAAATCGAGCTTTTCCAGCAGTTCGTTAAAACTGACCGCACTTTTCCCCTGACTGGCCAGATAGGTCATGATGAGAAGCCGTGCCCTTTCATGGATGACTTTGTCAATGGGGGGCATGGGCTACTCCTCCATGTGTTTTGTTCTTGAAAAATAGCTGAGTACTGAAAAAAGCAGCAACCCGCAACCCAGGGATAGAGAAATGGCAATGGGTGTGGGCATTGGAAACACCAGGGACAAAATCCCTGACCCCAGAAACCAGTAACCGGATATGAGCCATTGGCGAATCTCGGTCATACTGCCGAAAAAATTGTACAGGAGCCCCAGACCGATGGAAATTGTCGGAACAATATAATAGGCGCTGCCCCGGGTTGCTGAATAGACACTTAGCAGGACCGTGAGGATGACGAGGGGAATAAATACATGGATGAGGCGTGAAGAAAAAAAGCCGTCCAGGGCTCCTCGCAGATCCCTGTTCTCGTCAGCCTTTACCAGGAATCGGAGAATTCGGGTATATCTCAGGACCAACAGAAAAACGAAATCAGCCAGCAGGACGAGATAGACGATGTTCTTGAAAAGAGCGGGGATTCCTTCATAACTCCCATAAAGGCCGATGAGGAAATGAAAGACCGAACAGAATATGACGATGCTGAGGCCAACGACCAGAAACAGGAGCCGGAAGCGCGCAGGCATGAGGACCTCCTCAAGGAGTGGCCTGTTTTTGCTGATTACCGCTTTTATAAAAGAAATGTCTTCAAGCAGCTTCTCGATTTCCCTGCCCTCTATCTTCCTCATTTTGCAACCTCCCAGTCTCCTGCAAACAACTTTATGGTATAAAGTAGTTTATACTATCTCAGGACTTTCACCCCCTGTCAAGCATTTTTTCAGGGACAAATGCTTCTCGATAAAGACCGTTTTCAGGCTTTTACGTGCCTCGGACATGGGCACAATGACAGGATAGGTTGTTACATCGGGAACGTTCTTTCCAGATTGCCTTGAGGCTGACACAAGGTCACATGTTTTGCGATCTGTAAATAGAGGTGAGAACTGACTCTGAATGCGGGGACCCAGAAGTAAAAGGCCCTCTTCTGTTCAACGCTGTATTTTTGGTGGTGCCGGAGGCTATCTGGTTATGACCACCTCGCAGTAAGGATCCCCCTGATTCAGGTTCCTGGTGTGCTCCACGGAGATCTCCATGTCTTTTCCAAAGAGACCCCTGGCAACACCCTTGTAGGTAGCAATGGTCGCAATGCCGCAATCAGCCACCCCTGCTTTGGCAATGGCCTTCTGGATTTCACAGTCCGTGACCCGGACCGTGATGGTGTCCCTGGCTATCTTCACTTCCCGGCCTTCGATCTTCAGGATCCTGGTCAGAATTTTCATGGCCTCCATGAAACTCTCCGGCCATATTGGTTCCGGGATAAATTCCTTCCTGATTTTCTTTCCAAAGACATAGGAAAACTGCGTCCATGCCTCCACATCCATTTTAAAGGCCGTATCCACCCCCAGCTCCCTTGCAAGGGCCAGGAACCACGCCCCGTCCATGCGCACAAAGGCATACTGGGCCAACTCCAGGAGCTGTTCATCGGATAACTTCATGCGAACCTTTCCTCACAGGGCTTGTGTGATGTTTCGAGCCGGTGGTCGATCATTTATTTGCATGAGCGGGTAGAATCAGGGTCCGGCTTTTTTCTCGGCCTGTGATGCGACCCGATTACTGTTTTACGACCATGAAGAGGAACTCCCCCTCCCCTTCCAACCTGCCGTACAAGGGGGTTTGGGCCTGATTAGATGCGTTTGAGACCGCTGGCCGAAGGAAGGCCCCAAGCTCGGTTCCGGTTACTACATTATCTCTATTAAGGTCGCCCCAAGCTCGGTTCCGGTTACTACATTATCTCTATTAAGGTCCGCTTTTCCCCCAAGGCCCTGTAGAAAATATGTGGTAAAAAGTCCGTGGCCTCCCCTTTCATGTACCTGTTCACCTTTGCCACCGGCAGTCACAATCTGAACTACCCGCATGGAGGCTATCTTCTGTAAATATCCCGCCGATTCAGGGGAGACAGTTATCATTCCCCTGCTCAATCCCAGGCCGGAGTAACAAGAATCCATGATATAAAGGATATGTTTGGCCGCGATACGACTGGAAAGACCCCTGATCTGATCCATGGAAATGGCTGT